>JAOADY010000129.1 GCA_026417075.1 Caloramator sp. | reverse complement strand
CATGCCATACCCACAAACAGGGCAACGAGGGTATCCTCTCAAAAGATTCTTTTTCTTGCCTAAACAATCTTCAAGAGTAAACTGACGTTTGCAATCTCTGCATTGATATTTTTGATTACCAGCTTTATCTTTACCAAATCGTTAGAGTTTATGGCTATGGCATCTTGGGGATGAAAGATTATTCATTAATTTGCACATAATTTCATCTCTCCTTTGGAGGTGTTTTATTGTTGGTTATATTTAAGATAACTCAAAGGGGAGATGAAATTCAAATATCATATAACTTAACAAAACTTAATCAAAAAATACGGAGGAATATTATGAAAAAGTTTATTTCAATAATTTTAATTGCAATACTTTTTAGTTGCTTTGCATTTTCAGGTTGCTCTAGATCAAGTAAAGACAAGAAACAGGGAGAAAAAAAGATAGTAAAGGTTGCTATTATGTATGATGAAAAAAATCAAGGAGCAGCTTATAAAGAAATAGCGAAGGAATTTGAAAAGAATAATCAGGATACAAAAGTAGAAATTATGTATGAATTTAATGATGAAAATAAAATAAGAGAAACAATATTTGAAAAAGGAGATGTGGATATAGTTGGCATAAAAAGAAATGAAGTTATTGAATTTTCAAAGTCAGGACAGCTTTTAGATATAACTGATTTTATAGATGAAAAAGAGTTAGGTAAAAAACTCTATACTATATGCCTATCCTATGGGAAATATAATGGAAAAAACTATGGAATAGGCGATATGCCAATGACAATTGAGTGGTTTTATAATTCTAATATGTTTAATAAATATGGATTAAAAGAGCCAGAGGATATTAAACAGTTAATAGATTTGTCGAATAAATTGAAGTCTAAGAAAGTAACGCCAATAAGTATAGGAGCAATGGATGGATGGACGCTTTCATTGCTGTTTGGATATATATCAGCACAAACAACAGGCATAGAAGAATTTACTTCAAATTATGGTTCTGATGAGAAGTCCTATGAAAAAATACCTAATATTAATGATGCATTCAGTGCTTTTGGCAAATTAACTCATTATTGTATACCTAAAAGCTCCATCGATATAAATTATAAAAAAAGCATTGAAGAATTTGTAACCGGTAAATCGGCTATGCTTCCTGCGGGTTCTTGGGCATTGGAAGCAGTTGAACAATTAAAACCGGCAGGCTTTAATTATCAGGTTTTTGAAAAACCAGTAAATATGGCTCAGCAGACAGTATCAAAATATAGTGCCTCTGCAGGACAGGTTTTGGTCATTCCATCAAAAAGCAAGAATACTGAAACAGCAAAAAAATTTATGGAATTCTTATTTAGTGAAGATGCACAAAAAATCTTTGCAAGCAAGGGTTACATATCATCATTAAAATCTGTAAACTCAAGTGAAGATGAAGTAAAAAGACGTATATTAATGCATCTTGATGAAGCAGAGGATAATTCCATATTATTACTTGACAATATGGAGCCTAATATATCCGAAGCTGTAACAAATGTTCTTCAAGACATAATAGAAGGCAGAGTTAAGCCTCAAGAAGCTTGGGATAGAGCATTAAAAACTGCTTTTAAAAAATAAAAGGGGAGGTTTACCTTCCCTTTTTACATTCAGAGCATATGCCATAAAAATAAAGTTTATAGCTTAAAACATCATAATCAGTATAGTTTAAAACATCAGTTTTTAAATTATCAAAGTTAGCATTTTCTATATCATCAACTTTACCGCAGTTAAGGCATACTATGTGAGGGTGAATAGCGACATTTGCATCATATCTGAAATTATCCTCACCAACATTAAGTTCTTGTACTAAACCTAATTCTATAAGGGTTTTTAATGTTTTATATACAGTAGCAAGACTCATTGTAGGATAGTCTTTACTTATTTCAGCATATATCATTTCAGCTGAAGGATGAGTTTTTACAGATTTTAAAAATTTATATATTGCATATCTTTGAGGTGTAAGTTTTAAATTTTTTTCTTTAAAAATATTACTTATGTTATTCATAACTACCATCCTAATTTGTAATTATTATTTGTTAATAGTTTATAATAATTAATTATTTCTGTCAAATTTTTATTTTGGAATATTTATTCTAATTGAAAAAGATTAAGTCTACAAAATTGAACTTTATCATTAGATTCGTCTAAAAGTGCTTTGAGTTCAGCCATATCTCCAGATTCTAAAAGTTTATTAAATTTATCCTGTAAATCTTTTGATTCAGAAACTTTACCTAAAGAATATAAAGTAATTATGTTATCGAGAATATCAGATATAATGTTTGACTTAGTTTCAAACATTTTTTGTGCCTCTATTATTTCCTCTTTTATTAAAGACATTTCCTGATCCAATAAAAAAGCTAATTCAGCGGATTTTTTCAAACGTTCTTTTATATTTTCAGGTATACTTTGTTTGTATTTGTAATTCAAGGAATGTTCAGCAGTAGCCCAAAAATTCATTGCAAGGGTACGTATTTGTATCTCGGCAAGTATTTCAACTTGACCTTCTGTTGTTTGAATTGGATATTTTATTATAATATGATAACTTCTATAACCGCTTTCTTTTTTGTTTTTAACATAGTCCTTTTCGTATACAATTTTTAAATCTTTTCCATCTCTTTGGTGTATTATTTGTACTACCTTATAAATATCTTCAACAAATTGGCACATTATCCTGATACCAGCTATATCTTCCATTTCCTCTGATATTCTATTTAATGGTATATCTAATTTTCTTGATTTTTCCAATATGCTTGAAATTTCTTTTACTCTTCCTGTAACAAATTCTATGGGAGAGTATTGGTTTTTATTTCTGTATTGCTTTCGTATACTTTTAAATTTTACCTTTAGTTCTTCAACAGCCTGTTCGTAAGGGATTAAAAATTCTTTCCAATCCTTAACTAGCATTTCCCCCACGCTCCTTTCCAAATATAATTTTATCAAATAAAAAAGCTTTTTTAAATAACTAATATTAGGGTAAGTGTTGTAAAGATATAAAATACAAATAGAGGAATTTATAAAAAAAGAGCCAAATAAAGGCTCTTTTTTACATCTTTTCAACAACATCGATTCCAAGAAGAGAAAGACCGTTTTTAATAACTATTGTTGTTGCTTCTACAAGTTGTAACCTTGCAGCTTTAAGTCCTTCATCTTCGCAGGATATTATTGAATATTGGTTATAAAATTTATTAAATGCTTTTGCAACATCGATTATATATCTTGTAAGGATAGAAGGTTCATATTTATTTATAGCTGATAGTATTGCTTCGTTAAATCCAGCAATTAATTTAACGAGTTCAAATTCTTCAGTTGAATTTAACTTGCTAAAGTCAGCTTTAGATGTAAATCCTTCTGCCTTTCTTAAAATGCTTTTTCCACGGGCATAGGTATATTGAACATAAGGACCAGTTTCACCGTCAAAGTTTAACATATCATCAAAGCTGAACATTATATCTCTTTCACGGTTATTTTTTAAATATGCAAATACTACAGCACCTATACCAACTTTCTTTGCTACATCTTCCTTATTTTCAAGATTTGTATTTTTTTGCTCTATAAGTTCTAAAGTTCTTGAAACTGCTTCGTTTAATAAATCTTCAAGGAATATTACATCTCCCTTTCTTGTAGAGAGCTTTTTATCTGCGAATTTAACAAGTCCAAAACCTACATGTACGCAATCCTTTGCCCATTCGTGTCCCATAAGTTTTAGGGTTGTAAATATCTGCTTAAAGTGAAGAGCTTGAGGAGAGCCTACTACATAAATGTTTTTATAAAAATCATAGGTGTTTTTTCTATAAATTGCTGCTGCAAGATCTCTTGTTGCATATATTGTAGCACCATCAGATTTTTTGATTATACATGGAGGTATATTGTATTCATCAAGATTAACAACTAAAGCTCCATTGCTTTCTGTAAGAAGTCCCTTTATCTCTATTTCATCTACAACAGCATCCATTTTATCGCTATAAAAACTCTCACCTGCTAGAGAATCGAATTTAATATTTAACATATCATAAATTTTATTAAATTCTTTAAGACTTAAATCCTTCATTCTCTGCCAAAGTTCAGTTTCTTCTTTACAGCCGTCTTCAAGATTTTTAAAGTGCATTCTTGCAAGATCTTCAAGGGATGGATCCTTTTCTGCTTCATCATGAAATTTTACATAGATTCTAAGCAGTTCATTTATAGGTTCTTTTTCAAGGGCTTCTTCATCAACCCATCTTTTATATGCAACTATAAGTTTACCAAATTGGGTTCCCCAATCTCCAAGGTGATTTACGCCAATAGTATTATATCCTTGAAATTTCATCATTTTATATAATGCATTTCCTATGGCGGTTGAATAGAGATGACCTACATGGAAAGGCTTTGCAATGTTTGGTGAGGAATATTCAACAACTACATTTTTACCCTTTCCAATATCTGATGAACCGTATTTTTCTTTTTGAGATAGAACCATTTCAAGAATATGTTTAGTATAAGAGTTTTTATCTATAAAAAAGTTGAGATATCCTCCCATGCTTTCTACCTTTTCAAGATAGTCTTTGCTTATGCTTTCTTTAAGCTCTTGTGATATTAAATTAGGAGCTTTTTTCATTGTTTTAGCAAGTTGAAAACATGGAAAAGCATAATCTCCCATTTCTGGTTTTGGAGGAATTTCAAGAAGCTTTTCTATGTTTTCTATACCCATATTAGTTTTTTCATGGATTTTTTCTGCGATTATTTTTTTGTAATTCATTATTTGACCTCCCTTTGTATATAGAAAAATTCTTAAGTTTCTTTATAAAAAAACCGTCTCAGTAAAGAGACGGTTTGACCGCGGTACCACTCTAATTGGCATTTGCCCACTCTTATTTTAACCCTTTTGGGACTTACCATACTGATGCTTTGCACTTTCCGGTAGCGTCTTAGAGGCTCTATTCCCTAAGCTAAGGCTGCAGAGCTTTCACTGTCCTCTGCTCGCTGGAAGTCATCACTAAGGTACTCTTCCTCGTCATCGACTTTTTCCTATAATTTTTTTAATATTATACACTAATTATATCAATAATTCAATTATGAATTTTATTTATCTATATAAAAGGATAAAATAGAATTCAGGAGAATATATAAATATAAAATTTTATAAGGAAGGGATAATATGATAAAACTTATAAAAGAAGCAGAAATCTATACACCTGAATATATAGGAAAAGGAGATATACTAATTATTGGTGATAAAATTGGAGCAGTTTTTGAGAATATTGATGTTGATAAAATTTCTTTTGTTGAATTTGATGTAATATATGGTGGGGATAAGATTGCTGTACCTGGATTTATTGATTCCCATGTTCATATTCTTGGAGGAGGAGGAGAAGGGGGATTTAAAACAAGAACGCCTGAGATAATGCTTTCAGATATCATAAGAGGAGGCATAACAACGGTTGTAGGATGTCTTGGCACAGATGGAGTAACAAGAAATATGGAGGGGCTACTTGCAAAGGCGAGAGGGCTTGAAGAGGAAGGAATAACTACATATATCTATACAGGTTCCTACAGGATACCAATAAATACTATTACAGGAAGTTTAATGAAGGATATAATATTGATTGATAAAGTGATTGGAGCAGGGGAAATCGCACTTTCGGATCATCGTTCATCACAGCCAAGTATTGATGCTGTTATGCAGCTTGTTGCAGATGCTAGGGTTGGAGGGATACTTTCGGGAAAGGCTGGAATTGTTAATTTCCATCTTGGGGAAGGAGGAAGAATGTTAAAATACTTATATGAAATCGTTGAAAAAACTGAAATACCTTTCTCGCAATTTTTACCAACTCATATGAATAGAAATATTAATCTTTTAAATGAGGGAATTAAATATGCAAAGGCAGGAGGATATGTTGATTTTACTACAAGTTCTGACCCTGTATTTTGGGAGAAAGGAGAAATAAAAGCAAGCAAGGCCCTTAAAAGATGTTTGGATGAGGGCGTGGATATTAATCATATAACATTTACTTCTGATGGTCAGGGAAGTCTTCCGTCGTTCAATGATAAAAAAGAATTTGTTGGACTTGGAATAGGTAAGGTAACATCTCTTTATTATGAGGTTAGGGATGCGGTAATTGATGAAAAGGTACCCTTTGATGAAGCTATTAAGGTTATAACTTCAAATATTGCATCGCTTTTAAAACTTAAAAATAAGGGTAGGATAGATAAGGGACTTGATGCAGACATTGTGCTTATAGATAAAGACAGTTTTGAAATTGATACTGTAATATCAAAGGGACAGATTATGATGATAGATAAGGAGCTGAAAGTTAAAGGAATCTTTGAAAATAAAATATAAGGCAGGAGAAACCTGCCTTATAACATTTTAATAACTTTATTTATGCTCTCAACTGTATAGTCTATGTCTTGAAGCGTTGTAAAATATCCTGGTGAAAACCTTACGGAACCTTTTGGAAAAGTACCAAGAGTTTTATGGGCCGAAGGTGCGCAGTGAAGACCTACCCTTGTCATTATTCCAAATTCTCTATCAAGCGTAAAAGCTACTTCAGAATTATCTAAATTAACAAAATCTAAAGAGATAGCTGCTGTTCTACCTTCAATGCTGTTTAAACCACAAAGCCTTATACCATCTATGTTTTGAATGCCGTCTAAAAAGCGTTTTGTAAGTTCCATTTCTTTTTGATGAATAGAATCTATTCCTATTGATTTTATAAATTTTAAAGAAGCGTTTAAACCAAAGATATTAGGTATATTTAATGTTCCTGATTCAAATTTATCTGGCATATAATCAGGTTGATTTTCGGATTCTGATAAACTTCCGGTACCGCCTTCTATAATAGGGGTTATTTCATTTATGATTTCATCTTTTATAATAAATCCTCCAATACCCTGAGGGCCTAATAAGCCTTTGTGGCCAGTGAAGGCTAAAGCTGTAAGATTTAATTTATCAAAATCTATATCGAGTACCCCTGCGCTTTGAGCGGAGTCGAGGAAAAAATAAAGATTGTGTTTTTTGCATATATTTCCTATTTCTTCTATAGGCATTATAGTTCCACAAACATTAGAAGCATGAGTCATAACAATTAGCTTAGTATTTGGTTTTATATGTTTTTCTATATCGGAGGGATCTAATCTTCCGTATGTGTCACATTGTATCTTATCAAAGGAAATACCTGATTTTGAAAGGGAAGTTAATGGACGCATTACTGCATTATGCTCCATTGAAGATACTATAACGTGATCCCCACTTTTTAATATTCCTCTAAGAAGCATATTGAGGCTTTGAGTTATGTTCATAGTGAATACTACATTAAGTGGATTATTAAATTTAAACAAATCACAGAGTAGTTCTCTTGTTTCATAAACTATATGTCCCGCTGTATATGAAGTTTCATAGGTTCCTCTTCCAACATTTCCACCTATGTTATCTATATAATTGCATACAGCTTGTGATACATTTGGTGCTTTGGGATAAGAAGTTGCAGAATTATCTAAATAAATTCTTTTCAATATATCACTTCCTTTATTTTTTATTAATTAAACTGTTGTATGATTAAATTAAAAATTTTATAATTAATTTTAATAATATATGAAAATATATTATTATATATATTTTATCATTTGCTTTATTTAAAAAGAAGTATTTGGAGGCGGTTTTATGGGAAAACCTTTTATTGGGATAACCAGCGATTACATGATATCTGAAAAGGGTATGTCTTTAGGCCAGGAAAGATATTTTGTCTCAAAGGAATTTATAGATGCGGTTATAGAAGCTGGAGGCGTTCCTGTAATTATTCCAATAATAAACAAGGAAGAGGATATATTAAAAATAATGGACTCCCTTGATGGAATAATTCTATCTGGAGGATTTGATGTTAATCCTATTTATTATGGAGAGGAACCCAGTAAATATGTTGGATTTACCTATACTCCAAGAGATTTATGTGAGCTTTTTATTGTAAAAGCAGCAATTGAAAAGGATATGCCTATTCTTGGAATAAGCAGGGGACAACAAATTATGACAGTTGCTTTTGGAGGAAAGCTTTATCAAGATTTAAGTGAAAGCGAATCTTTTTATATTAATCATATGCAAAGGGCAAGTATAAACGATATAGGGCATTATGTAGATATTCTTCCTAATACGAGATTATTTAAAATATTTGAAAATGAAAGGTTACTTGTAAATAGTTTCCATCATCAAGCAGCAAAGACAGTACCAGCTAATTTTATTGTTTCAGCTACATCATCAGATGGAATTATAGAAGCAATAGAACATAAAACAAAACCTATAATGGCAGTACAATGGCATCCTGAAATTATGATTAGAAAACATCCAATAATGCTAAGAATATTTGAGGAGTTTATAAATTGGTGTAAATAAATGTTTATATTACTGTTTTGTGTGGAGGTTTAAAATGAATGTATTTGTTACAAGAGTAATGTCAAAGGAATCCATCGAATATTTAAAACAGCATTTTGATGTTAAAATAAATGAAAAGGAAAAAACTCTTTCAAAAGAAGAGTTATTAGAGAATATATCTGATTGTGATGCCATTATGTGTCTTCTAACAGATATAATAGATAAAGATGTTATTAAAAAGGCAGTTAAAACAAAAATTATTGCTAATTGTGCAGTAGGTTATAACAACATAGATGTTGAAGAAGCTAAAAAATATGGAATTATTGTAACAAATACTCCTGATGTTTTAACAGATACTACAGCAGATTTAGCCTTTTCTCTTATTTTAGGCGTTTCAAGGCGAATTGTAGAAGCGGACAGCTACACAAGAGCAGGGCTTTTTAAAGAATGGGGACCTACATTATTCTTAGGGCAGGATGTTGCAAATAAGACCCTTGGAATAATAGGCGCAGGACGTATAGGAAAGGCAGTTGCAAAAAGAGCCATAGGCTTTAATATGAAAATATTATATACAAAAAGAAGCAGAGATGAAGCTTTTGAAGCTGAGACAGGTGCAGGATTTGTCGATTTAGATACATTGCTTAAAAAATCAGACTTTATTTCGATTCATGTTCCTTTAACTAAAGAAACATATCATTTAATAGGGGAAAGAGAGATAAACCTTATGAAGGAAAGTGCAGTACTTATAAACACATCAAGAGGATCCGTTGTTGATGAAGAAGCACTGACATATGCATTAAAATCAAGAAGAATTTGGGGTGCAGGGCTTGATGTGTTTGAAAAGGAACCAGAAATTAATAAGGAACTTATAAAGCTAAACAATGTTATTTTGTTGCCCCATATAGGAAGTGCCACAATAGAAACGAGAGGTAAGATGGCCATGATGGCAGCACAAAATATAGTTGAGGTATTAAATGGAAGACCTCCTATTAATCCAGTATAATTTTAGACTTTTAAAAAATATTTTTTTACTTGACAAATATATAGACACTATGTATAATTATAAATAATTAATAACGACAAATACATTGAAGGGAAGAGTAAGTACAGAGGTAGTTATAGCGAGTTGATGATGGTGGAAGATCAACACGATGGCTGTACCGAAGAACATCCTGGAGTATCTAACCGAAATCTTAGTGAGAGTAGGCTTAGACGGAGCCATACCGTTATAGAGTGGACAGTATCGAATATTTTATATTCCGTACTGATAGAGTGAGTTTTATGCTAATTTGGGTGGCACCGCGGAAACAAACCTTTCGTCCCTTGGATGAAAGGTTTTATTTTTTATAAAAATGCATGGCCATGTAGTTATATAAATATAAAAATTTTTAGGAGGATTTAAAAATGATTGATAAAGTAAAAAATTTAATAATTCCAGAAGGATATAAACCACTTCTTGATATTAGAGAAACAGAAATAGCAATAAAAAAAATTAAAGATTTTTTTCAAGTTGAATTATCTAAAAAATTAAACCTTACAAGAGTATCAGCACCTTTGTTTGTAAGGCCAGAAACAGGCATAAATGATAATTTAAATGGATATGAAAGACCGGTATCCTTTGATGTTAAAGCAATAGGTAGCAAAGATGTTGAAATAGTTCAATCCCTTGCTAAATGGAAGAGAATGGCTTTGAAAAGATATGGATTTAGTGAGGGAGAAGGATTATATACAGATATGAATGCAATCAGAAGAGATGAAGATCTCGATAATCTTCATTCGGTTTATGTTGATCAGTGGGATTGGGAAAAGATAATAAGGAAAGAAGACAGGACCGTAGAAAAATTAAAGGAAATAGTTGAAGATATATACAGCGTATTTAAAGCAACTGAGGATTATGTAACAAAACTTTATCATCAATTTACAAAAATTCTTCCAGAGAAGATAAGTTTTATAACTACTCAGGAACTTGAGGATTTATACCCAGAACTTTCACCAAAAGAAAGGGAAAATATTATTGCAAAAGAAAAAGGTGCAGTATTTGTAATGCAGATTGGTGGAGAGTTAAAGTCAGGAGAAAAACACGATGGAAGATCTCCAGATTATGATGATTGGACATTAAACGGAGATATAATATTTTGGAATCCTGTACTTGAAATTGCCTATGAATTATCATCAATGGGTATTAGAGTAGATGAAGAAGCTTTAAAAAGACAGCTTAAAATAAGTGGATGCGAAGATAGAAAGCATCTTGAATTTCACAGGATGCTTCTTGAAGGACAGCTTCCTTACACAGTTGGAGGAGGAATAGGCCAGTCAAGAATTTGTATGTATTTTCTAAGGAAAGCCCATATTGGTGAAGTTCAGGCAGCTGTATGGCCAGAAAATATGATTAAAGAATGTGAAAAAAACAATATATTTTTACTGTAGTTTTAAACAAAATGTCTGCAACAAATAATATTTTTGCAGACATTTTGTTTTATTACATAATATTAAAGTTATATTAAAATAAATTATGAGTTATTTTGATAATATTCCGAAAATTGCATATTGAATTAATAGCATATAAAGATTATTATAAAATTATAAAATAAATTTAAAAAATCGGGGGATAGAGGATGAAAGTTAAGGAAATAGTAAACTTGTTGAATGCAGAAGTATTATGTGGAGAAGAAAAACTTGATTATGAAGTAAATTTTGCTTTTGGAAGCGATCTTATGAGCGATGTATTATCTCTTGTAAACAAAGATACTATACTTTTAACAGGGCTTACCAATATACAATCTGTAAGAACAGCAGAAATGATGGATATAAAATGTATAATTTATGTTCGAGGCAAAAAACCCGATGAGCAGGTTATAAAACTTGCACAGGAAAAGGATATATGCCTTCTTTCAACTAGTTATATATTGTTTAATACATGTGGCATATTATATGTTAATGGTTTAAAAGGAGCTGAAATTAATAGATGCGTGATGAATATATAAAACTTCACTATGATGTTATTAGTGGTGATTATATAAGGGGTGGGGAGGCTTCGAGCAGTTTAAAAAAAGCATTGATGCAGCTTGGAATTAATAGCAGTGTAATAAGGAAAGCCTGTATAGGATGCTATGAAGCGGAAATGAATATCGTTATTCATAGCTTTGGAGGCGAAATAGAAGCTGATATATATAAAGACAAAATTGAGATTACTGCAATGGATAGAGGCCCGGGGATTGAAAATATCAATCTTGCTATGCAGGAAGGATATTCAACAGCTTCAGAGGAAGCAAGAGAGATGGGTTTTGGAGGCGGAATGGGTCTTCCAAATATGAAAAGAAGCAGTGATGTTTTTTTTATTGAGTCAGTTTTAGGGGAGTATACACTTATAAAAATGATAATTAATATTAATTAAGGTGATATGATGAAAGATATACTTCATTCAGTAAAGTTAATAGAAGAAAATTGCAAAGGCTGTACGAAGTGTATGATAAATTGTCCTGTTGAGGCTGTAAGAGTAAAGAATTCGAAAGCAGTTATTTATACCGATAGATGTATTGATTGTGGAGAATGCATAAGAGTTTGTCCCTATAATGCCCATGTTGCCGAAAAGGATGAAACTTGTAATATTGAAAATTTTAAAGTTAAAATAGCAATTCCTTCTGTTACGTTATATACCCAATTTGGGAAATATATTAGTCCCATAATTATAAATGAAGCAATAAAAAGTCTTGGATTTGATGAGGTTTATGACATAACTTATGCCTGCGATATTGTATCAGAAATAACAAGAAAAGAAATTTCAAAGGTTCCCAAGCCTGCAATTTCACCCTTTTGTCCAAGCATAGTGAGATTAATAAATGAAAGTTATCCAGATCTTATGGAACATGTAATAAAGGTTTTAACTCCAATAGAAGTTGCTGCATATTTAATTAGAGATAAGTATAGAAAGTTAGGCTATAAGGATGAAGAGGTAGGGATAATATTTTTGACTCCATGTGTTGGATGGATAACAAAAATAAAAAATACTCAGATTAATTCTAAGTCTCAGATAAATGCTTCTATTCCAATAAGCGATATTTATTCAAAAATTATAAAGTTTATTAATAAAAATAAAAATATTGATACGAATGAACCTGTATCTATGTCCTGTACAGGATTAAGATGGGCAACAACTGGAGGTCAAGGCTTTTCAATGCATATTAAAGAGCACATAGAGGTAGATGGAGTTAAAAATGTTATAAGGGTTTTTGATGATATAGAAAAAGGAAAGTTTGATGATGTTGATTTTATAGAAGCTCATGCGTGTACAGGTGGATGCCTTGGAGGTATACTTCTTGTAGATAATCCATTTAATTCAAAAAGAATTATAAAGAAATATTGTAGCCAATTAAACTTTACAAATCGGTTTAATAAAATAAATGAAAAATATCAAAAGGAATTCTTAAATGACGTTTATACAAAAGCATCAAAAGGTTTAAGGCTCGCTGATGATTTTGAAAGTGCAGTGAAAAAGATGAAATATATGAATGAAATAATAAATTTGCTTCCAGGAATTGACTGCGGACAGTGTGGTTCACCATCATGCAAAGCTTTTGCGGAGGATGTTGTAAGGGGATTTTCGATTCTTGATGAATGTATTATGCTAAAAAAAGGAGGGAAAAAAAATGAAAGTTAGTGATTTAGTAGAAAAATTAAATTTAAAAGTAGTTTCAGGGTTTGATGGATTAGAAAAAGAGGTTAAAGGTGTATATACTTGTGACCTTTTAAGCTGGGTAATGTCTCATGCAGTTAAGGGTAATGTATGGATTACAGTTCAAGTTCATCCTAATATAATTGCTGTTGCATCTTTGCTTGAGTTATCATGTATCATAATACCAGAAGATATTGAAGTTGAAGATGCAACTTTAGAAAAATCAAATCAAGAAGCAATACCAGTGATTAAGTCAAGTATGAATTCCTATGAATTGTGTTTAAAATTGAGTCAAATTGGAGTTTAGTATGAAAATATATATAGATCTTCATATTCATACAGCTCTATCTCCCTGTGGGGATAGAGATATGACACCAAATAATATTGTAAATATGGCTAAATTAAAAGGTCTTGATGCTATAGCAATAACGGATCATAACAGCTGTGAAAATGCAGCGGCGTGTATAAAAGCAGGTAAAGTTGCAGGAATTTTAGTAATTCCTGGTATGGAAATACAGACAAAAGAAGATGTACATTCTGTTTGCCTTTTTAGAGATATTGAATCGGCTATCAATTTCCAAAATTTAGTATACAATTCATTGCCACAGCTAAAAAATAAACCAGATATTTTTGGAGAACAAATATTATATGATTATAGTGACAATATTGTAGGAATAAATGAGAGGTTTCTTTTAACATCCTCTAACTTATCCTTTAATGAGGCTTGTAATTTAGTTAAGAAATTAAATGGTGCTTTTATTCCAGCACATATTGATAGAAATTCTTTCAGTGTTATTTTCAACCTTGGATTTATACCAGATAATCTACCAATAAAAACAGTTGAGTATAGAAATTATGAAGATTTAAAAAAAATGAAAGATTCAAAAATTGTAAAACCTGATTATAGATTTATAAAATCATCCGATGCTCATTATCTTTGGGATATTCTTGAAAGAGAAAGTTTTATCGATGTTGATGAGCTAACTGTATCTAATATTATAGATGTTTTATAACAGCCTTTTGGCTGTTTTTTTATACACCATGATTAAAAATTATTTTTTTGTAAATAATTTAAATAGAAAATATATAGGTGGTGTATAAAATGACAGATAAAGAAAAGCTCATTTCCTTTGAAAAATATATGAGAGATCTTGGATATGATAATGCAGTAATAAATTATAATATTAATGTAGTAAAGCTTTTGATAAATAATGTTTTGATTTTCTTTCAAGAAACCCTTGAAACAATAGATAGTTATTGTTTTGAAGAATTTACAGATATGATTACGTTGATAGATAGCGAACTTGGAGGAAGAAATGGAATACCTAAAATGCTCGATGCTATGATGACTTTAACTGAATTTTTAAAAATAAACAAATTAATTAAAGGTGGCAAAATTGCTTATTATAAAAGGATGTTTTCTGATGTAGACTATTATCTTGATAAATATGATAGAATGACAGGAAGAAAGGACGATTCAAGAGAATTTATAAAAGATATAACAACAAATAGGTTTTCGTCTTTAGTAATTAAAGCAGTTGAGGATATAAATCTATATGATATTGAAACAATGGATTTAATAGATAGAATACTAAACGATGTTCCTGTTGAAAAGGAAAAATGTAATGAAAACATATTGGCTTTAAAGGCTATATTGTGTAATTTAAAGCTTCTTGAAGAAAAAAATACTGGCTTTGAGGCTACAAAAAAAGGAAGATGTCTTTCAAGATTATCAGCTGAAGAAAGATATGCTGCTATTTTATATCTTCTTTTGTATAGTGCAAATTGGAGCGTTATAAATTCTAAAAGTTTAGATCCGGATAACGACATAAAAGATATTATTCCAATTTTTTCTTCTATTTTCAAAGATGTTAAAGAACTTTCAGTAGATATAAATGAAATGCTTAATATAAAAGAAGATGATGTGTTGATAGAGATATCAAGCGATAGATTCAGGATTGCAAGAGCAGAATGCCTTCCTTACAGCAAGTATTTTATTGATATTTGTTTTAAGGGTATGGGTTTAATAGATATAATTCAAAGAGAAGATAATAGTTTTGTATATTTAACTAATGATTTTGGACAAAGGATTTTTAAAATTATATATGGAGAATGTATATATGATATAAAAATAAAGCTTGATATTATTGGACTTGAAATTAAAAATAGAAAGGATTATGAAAATATAGAAAAAAGAATAATCAAATTTATTATGACCTATGGATCAAACAGTATAATATGGGATTATTTAGGTCAAATACTTCTTTTGGAAAAAAATTATAATTATGCTTATACAGTATTAAAATATGCCTATGAAAATTGTAATAAAAGAAGTAAGGTTTCAAAATCTATCCTTTATCATTTAGTCCTTTGTTGCAGGAAATTAAAACTGGATGAAGATGTAAAAATATATGAAAAAAAACTACAAAGCCTGCAAAAAGCTTAAAACATATTTAAAATAAACTTTATAAAAAATAAATAAAAATTAAGCCCATATTGTTGTATTTTAAAATTTTTTATAATATGGGCTTAATTTTTAGAGATTCTTAAAATGTTTTTATTCTTTTAACAAAGTAAATTTTTTAAGCAATTTTTGCTTAACAGTCCATAACTTAAGGGATAAATCCACATAAAAATTGTGAGGGTTTTCGAATCTTAATACTTCATCCCAAAGAGTATCCATTTGACTTATAGAAAAATCTCTTATTTCTTTAACTGATGGACTTTCATATATACATCTTCCTTTGTCAAATATTTTTATTAATAGTTTTTTAGCATAAAAATTTGTAATAGTTTTTTTCTTCCATGTATAAATAGGGTCAAATATTTTTAGAGGTTTTGATTCATCAATAACTTCATCAGCAAAGGTTATAAGATCAGCTATAGCTTTATTTGTTGATTTATCAAAAAGCCTATATATTTGTTTGAAACCGGGATTTGTTATTTTTTCTGCATTTTCACTTATTTTTATTTTTGGAATTATCTTACCATTTTCCTCAACAGCGACTAATTTATATACTCCTCCAAATACTGGCTCGGACTTTGCTGTTATAAGCCTTTCTCCCACTCCAAAGGAATCAATTTTTGCACCTTGGGATAGAACATCTCTTATTATATACTCATCAAGGGAGTTAGAAATAACTATGCTACAATCGTTAAAGCCAGCATCATCAAGCATTTTCCTTGCTTTTTCTGTAAGATATTTTATATCACCGCTATCTATTCTTATGCCTTTTGGTCTTATACCTTTTGGCACAAGCTCTTCTTTAAAAACTTTTATTGCATTTGGTATCCCTGATTTTAAGACGTTATATGTATCCACTAAAAGAAGGCAATTATCAGGATAAGCTCTTGCCCATGCTCTAAAAGCATCGATTTCATTATCAAACAGTTGTACCCAGCTATGAGCCATTGTTCCCACTGCAGGTATTCCAAATAGCTTTTCAGCTATAGTACATGCTGTAGAAGTACATCCTCCAATATATGCTGCTCTTGCTCCAAAAATAGCACCGTCATATCCTTGAGCTCTTCTTGAACCAAATTCCAGAACTGGCTTACCTTGGGCGGCTCTAACGATTCTATTGGCTTTTGTTGCTATTAGGGTTTGATGGTTGATTGTCAAAAGAATCATAGTTTCTACAAATTGTGCCTGCATTATGGGTCCTTTTACTATGACAAGAGGTTCACCAGGAAAAATTGGCGTACCTTCAGGAATTGCCCAGACATCACAGGTAAATTTAAAATTTTCAAGATATTTTATAAATTCTTCATCGAATTCATTTTTGCTTTTTAAAAATTCTATGTCTTCTTTTGTAAATTTTAAATTTTTCATATATTCAATTAATTGCTGAAGACCAGCCATTATACAAAAACCGCCATCATCAGGAACTTTTCTAAAAAACATATCAAAGTAAGCTATTTTATTTCCAACACCGTTTCGTAAATATCCATTAGCCATTGTAATTTCATAAAAATCAACGAGAAGAGTTAAATTTCTATCTTCTTTCCAATCAAATGTAAAAGCCATATTTTTTTCTCCTTTTAAACAAATTTATGTATCACAATATATTTTAGTATTATAAAAACTTAAATTCAAGGAAATATATTATAATTGAAAAACTTTAAAGTTTAGATATAATTTCTTATAATATAATAAGATTAACTTTTGTAAGGGGAGGCAGAAAAGTGGCTTCAATTGGAGAAATCAGGAAGAGATTACCTAAAGAATTTATAGATAGGCTTTATCAGCAATTTACTCCCGTAACTGCTGATAAAATTCTATGTGGTATGGGGAGTGAAAGACTTACTACTCTTAGAGTAAATACTTTAAAGTATGACAGGCAGAGCTTAATGAATGATTTTAAACGTTTAAATATTAAATTTGATAGAGTTATGTGGTATGAGGATGGGTTTATTATAAAAAATATGAATGAAAGAGAAATAAGTGAACTTGATATATATAAAAATGGATATATATATCTGCAGAGCTTATCGAGTATGATTCCTCCACTTATTTTAAATCCTAAAAAAGGTGAAAAGGTACTTGATATGGCTGCAGCCCCTGGTAGTAAAACCACTCAGATAGCAGCGCTTATGGAAAATGAAGGTGAAATAATTGCAAATGAAGCGGATAAGATTAGGGCAGAAAGATTAAAATATAATCTATCCATTCAAGGAGTAAAAATTGATAAAGTAAGATTGGGAAGAGGGGAAAAGATAAAGGATGAATTTAAAGAGGAATTTGATAAAGTGCTTCTTGATACTCCTTGCAGTGGTGAAGGTAGATTTATTTTTAATGAGCCTGTAACATATAAAAGTTGGTCATTAAAGGAAGTTAACAGGCTTTCAAATCTTCAGAAAAAGTTAATTGAAAGTGGTTTTAGGGTGTTAAAAAAAGGAGGAACGCTGGTTTACTCAACTTGTACTTTGAATAGGGAAGAAAATGAAAGTATAATTGAATATGCCTGTTCTAATTTAGAATTTAAAATAGATAAAATAAATATTGATTTTAAAATTAACAATATTATCAATGATAGAGATATGATTAAAATTTTACCTTCAAAGGATATGGAAGGATTTTTTATTTGCAAATTAAAAAAGCTGTAAGAATAATCTTACAGCTTTTTATGAAGCAATTATCTTATCGATTGTATCATTGTAAATAGTTTCTTTGTTTAGAAGTTCAATGGCTATTTTATGGAGTTTTTCTCTATTATACTTCAAAATTTCAAGAACTTCATCATATAGCTTTATAATAGTTTCGTTGCATATTTTTAATATTTCTTGAGAGTTATTTATACCTTCATTTTCAAGAAGTTCATAATTTAAAAGTCCTGTGGTGTCAAACATACCATAGTATTTTGCCATTAAAATTAATGTTTTAGTAGCATTTTCAATATCTTTATAAGCTCCAGAGGTTATGTTTTCCTTTCCGAATATTATTTCCTCAGCAGCTCTTCCACCAAGAGCTATTTTTATATTATTTAAAAGGTTAATTTTTGTTTGATATATTCTGTCGGGGGAAATATTTAGAGTATATCCTCCAGCACCTTTTGTGCTTGGAATTATTGTAACCTTTTTTATGATATTTTCAGGACATATGAGTTTTGTGATAAGTGCATGGCCTGCTTCATGATAGGCTGTTATTTTTTTATCCTCTTCTTTTAAAAAACTTCTATCTTTTTTTTCTGCACCGGCAATTACTATTCCATAGGCTTTATCTATATGTTCCATTGTTATATAATTTGAATTTTCTTTTGCAGCAAGTATTGCAGCTTCGTTGATAAGATTTTCAAGTTTAGCGCCAGAAAAATAAACAGTCATTTGTGCTATTGAGTACAAATCAACCTTTTCATCTAAGGGTTTATTTTTGCTATGAAGCTTTAATATTTCATATCTTGCATTTACATCAGGAAGTCCAACTTCTATATGCCTGTCAAATCTTCCAGGACGAAGAAGGGCTTCATCTAAAGTATCAAGACGGTTTGTAGCAGCCATAACTATAATCCCATCTCTGTCTTTAAAACCAGACATTTCGGCAAGAAGAGCATTTAAAGTTTGATCTCTTTCATCTGAACCTCCGTCAGCTCTAGAATCTCTTTTTTTACCTATTGCATCGATTTCATCAATAAATATAACTGCCTTGCCCTTTTCCCTTGCTTTTTTAAATAAATCTCTTATTCTTGCAGCACCAACTCCAACATAAACTTGTACAAAATCAGAACCGTTTACTGCAAAAAATGGAACCTTTGCTTCGCTGGCTAATGCCTTTGCCATCAATGTTTTTCCCGTTCCAGGTGGGCCATAAAATATTACACCTCTAGGAAGCCGTGCATTATATCTTGCAAATTTATCAGGATTTTTGATAAAATCAACCAATTCAGAAACACTTTCCTTTGCCTCTTCATTTCCAGCAATATTTTGAAAAGAAACATTTGTAGTATTTTTCGAATCAAATTCTATACTAACT
>JAOADY010000088.1 GCA_026417075.1 Caloramator sp. | reverse complement strand
GGCATGATAGGCAGCAAAAACAAAGTAAACTACATCTTCAACAAACTAAAACAGGAAGGTTACGAAGAAGCACTAAAAAGAGTCTACGCACCAATCGGCCTAAAACTTGGCGGCAACACCCCTGCAGAAATCGCCCTCTCTATCATAAGCGAGATAATGCTGATTAAAAATGGAGGAAAATTGGAGCATTGGAGGATAAGTGAATAAAAAAAGGAATATTTGGTTAATTTTATATCTATTAAAATTTTAAAGGAGGTGGTATTATTTTACTTGAGGAAAATTTGTTACAAAAATTAAATAATATTAATCAAAGTTATTATAAGCTGATATTAATTATCACCCAAGATTTACAAAATCTAAATAGCTTATTATTTAATTTTGCTGAAAAAAATGATTTTCCTTATATAAACCTTAATTTAGAATTATCAAAAAGATTAGTTTATATTCCTTTTAACGAGAGGTGGATATATGTAGATAAGGAGCTTAAAAATATTCTACTTAAAAATGAGCATGATACTATAATTGTTGATAACACAGAAATCTTATTCGAGGAACATCTAAAATTAAATCCAATTGAAGAACTTAAAAATATAAGCAAATATAAAACTATTATTGTTCCAATAAGAGGAAAATATAATGACAATGCATTTACTTTTGCAAAAACAGGTGAAAAAGAATTTAAAAAATATATATTGGATGATTTATTAAATAATCTTATTATAATATAGAGGTGGTCAAATGAAATACAATGAGATAGTAAATTTTGAGCCGCTTGAGAGTTTAATTCAATTATTAGATGCAAATCAAAAAGAAAAAGCAATCAATTTAGTAAAATCATATGTTATGTCTGATTCAATGGCTGAATTATTAAACGAAGTTGTAATACCTCAGCTTCAATTTGACAATATCATGGATAATAAAGGAATATTCATAGTCGGGAACTATGGAACAGGAAAATCCCACTTAATGTCGGTAATATCATCAATTGCAGAAGATGGGGAATTGCTACAATATGTTGACAATGAAAAATTTAAAAAAGAAGCGGAAAAAATAGCTGGAAGGTTTGAAGTTTTAAGAATAGAATTAGGTTCTGTTTATACAAATCTTAGAGATATTATTTTAAAAAAAGAAATAGAAATTGATCTAAAAAACAGAGGAGTAGAATTTACATTTCCTAGAATAAATGAAATTACAAACAATAAAGAATCTTTAATCGAAATGATGGCTAAATTTGAAGAAAAATATCCAGATAAAGGATATCTTATTATCATAGATGAGCTTTTAGATTTTTTAAAGACTAAAAGGGAGCATGAGCTCATACTTGATTTAGGATTTTTAAGGGAGCTTGGAGAAGTTTGTAAAAATACAAGAATAAGAATTATAGCTGGACTTCAAGAATCTTTGTTTGATAGTCCAAAATTTTCACATGTAAAAGATAAGATATTACAAATTAAGGATAGATATGAAAATATTATTATAAGAAGAGAAGATATTTCATATGTAGTTTCGAAAAGGCTTTTGAAAAAGGATGATAGCCAAAAGGCGTATATAAGGCAGCACCTTCAAAAATTTACTCATCTTTATAATAATATGGTGAACACTCTTGAAACATATGTGGAACTATATCCAATACATCCTAAATATATTGAGGTATTTCAAAACATATACATTGCAGAACATAGACAAATATTAAAAACTATCAGTTTAACTATGAAAAAGATTTTGAATGATGAAATTCCTGAAAATGATACAGGTATAATTTCGTATGACTCATATTGGGATCATTTAAAAGAAATGACGGCGGCAAGAACTGATATGCAAATAAGGGAAGTTGTAGACAAAAGTAAGACTTTAGAAAATATTATCGACTCTTCTTTTACAAGACCCGTTTACAAAAAATATGCTTTGAAGATAATAAAGGCATTAAGCGTTCACAGATTGACAACCGGCGATATATATGCACCGATTGGAATTAAAGTTGAAAATATAAAGGATGATTTATGTTTAAATATTCCTGAATCACCTGAACTTGATCAAGAGTTTTTATCATCAACAATTTCAACAATACTTAGAGAAATAACAAGAACGGTTAGTGGACAGTTTATTTCTTATAATGAGAATAATGGACAATATTACCTTGATTTAAAGAAGGTTGTTGATTATCAGGCAAAGATTGAAGAAAAATCAGAAATGCTTGATGAAGACCATTTGAATAGGTCTTATTATAAACTATTATTAAAATTATTAGAATGGGAAAATATTACATCAAGCGTTCCAGGACATCAAATTTGGGAATATAATCTGTCATGGATAGATAAAAATGTTGAAAGAAAGGGATATTTATTTCTTGGTAATCCAAATGAAAGGCCAACTGCTCAACCACCAAGAGACTTTTATATATACTTTTTAAGGCTTTATGAATATAACGACTGGAAGGATAAAAATAAAGAAGTTGAAGAATTTTTTGTCTTTAATATGTTAAACGATGATTTTGAAAATAAACTTAAACTTTATACAGCTACAAATGAATTAGCAAACGCATCACCTAAAAACAGTTCGGAAAAAAGTGCTTATTTAAATAAAGCAAAGGAATATGAAAAAGGCTTAATAGATTTAATAAAGAATAATATA
The DNA here is from genome assembly GCA_026417075.1 of Caloramator sp. Taxonomy (GTDB): domain Bacteria; phylum Bacillota; class Clostridia; order Clostridiales; family Caloramatoraceae; genus Caloramator_B. Next base: position 1,028 of record JAOADY010000088.1, on the reverse strand, counting down.
TTGAATTGTTTTAAAATAAGATATAAAGGTCAAGAAAAAGTAATTGGAGAGGCTTTAAAAATAAAAACTATAGGGCAAAGAAGTTTTAAAGAAATAGTTGATGTTATAGCTTCAAATTATTTGTCTAACTATTTTTATGAAAAGTATCCTGATTATCCTAAATTTTCAACAGTTATTACATTTAACAACATACAACAGGCAACAAAAGCAGCTTTAAATTATATCGCAGGCAAAAAAGAAGAATTTGGACTTAGGGTTTTGGATTCCTTAGAACTTCTTGATGGGGATAGAGTTGATCCTTCTAACTCTATTTATGCAAAATATTATTTAGATTTAGTTTCAGATTTGGCTACTGGAATAGTTTTAAATAAAAAAGATTTATTTGAAAAAGATGAAAGTGAAGAAGAAATTGATAAAAAATTCAAATTAGAACCTAACTTTGTTGTTATTATATTAGCTTCTCTTGTTTATAGCGGTGATATCATATTAACCGATGCAGTAAATAAAGAATATGATTCAACGAAGCTTAATGAATTAGCATCAGCAAATTTATATAATTTAATCGAATTTAAATATATAAAAAGGCCAAAGGATATTCCAGTCGATGCATTAATTAAGCTCTCAGATTGTTTAGGCATACCTGGGCATATAAAAAACCCTGCAAAAAGAGTTGAAGCAATAACAGATATTTTAAAGGAAGTTGATACAATTATAAGAGAAATATTCTATGTTAAAGAACAAATTAATAAAGGGTTATACATTTGGGATGATACACCTCAAATGATAGAAAAAAAGAAGGAAATATATTTAGATAAGTTAAATAAATTTAGGGAGTTTTTGGATAGTCTAAAGATATATAATACTCCAGCTAAATTAAAATCTTTTAAATATACAGTAAATGATATAGAAGAAAATTTTAAGCCTAATAAAATATTGAAAGAAATAAAACTTATATTGGAATTTAGAGAAAAAATACAAAGTTATGTAGAATATCTAAAGGCAGCTGAAGCGTTTATAGATGATAATAT
>JAOADY010000064.1 GCA_026417075.1 Caloramator sp. | reverse complement strand
CTATGGCATCTTGGGCATGAAAGATTATTGATTAATTTGCACATAATTTCATCTCTCCTTTGGAGGTGTTTTATTGTTGGTTATATTTAAGATAACTCAAAGGGGAGATGAAATTCAAATATCATATAACTTAACAAAACTCAAAATTTTTTATGGAGGAAATAAATGAAAATTGGAATTTCTACAGCTTGTTTTTATCCTTGTGTAAATACAGAGGATACCCTTAATATAATAAAGGATTTGGGATTTGATTTATGTGAAGTTTTTCTTGAAGCTGAATGTGAAACAGATTTTGAATTTTGTAAAGATATGAAAGAAAGAGCAGATAATCTTGGAATAAAAATTTATTCTGTTCATGGCTTTTCGGCAGGATTTGAACCCTATTTATTTGATAGATATAAAAGAAGAAGGATAGAAATGGAGAAAAAATTTAAAGCTATGTGCGAAGCTGCTAAAATATTGGGAGCAAAATGCTATGTGTTTCATGGACTTAGAAATACTAATGAAAAAATAAATTATTTTGATGTTGCAATTGAAATGGATTATTTATGCAGTATAGCACATGAATATGGCGTTAAAATAGCTTGGGAAAATGTTGCATGGTGCAGAACAAGTGATATTTCCTTTATAAGGGAAGTTTCAAGAAATATGAAAAATGAAATTTACTATACATTGGATATTAAACAAGCTATAAGGAGTGGAAAGTCACCTTTAGATTATCTTAATTTATATAAAAACAAATTGATAAATGTTCATATAAATGATGCAGGTTATGGCTCAACATGCTTGCTCCCTGGTAAAGGACAAATAGATTTAAAAAAAATAATAGAATGTGTTAATTGTATTGATGAAGATATTCCTTTTATAATTGAACTTTATAGAGAAAACTATGATACCTATGAGGATTTAAAAATGGCAAAAAAATACATTGAAGGATTGGAGGAAAAACGTTGAAAAGGTTTTTTGTTGTTTTATCTATAATATTAGTTTTATTATTATCTTCCTGTAGTAATGGTATTGGTAATACTTCGAATTCTCCCAATTTTTCTAATGTAAGTCAAAGAGGGCTTGTCGTTTCTTTTATAGATGTTGGCCAAGGAGATGCAATACTTATTAAAACTCCAAATGGTAAATTTGTACTTGTTGATTCAGGATCACAAAAGGAAAGGGAAAAATTTTTTAAATTTATGGAAAAGCAAAATATAGAAAGTTTTGATGCAGTAATTGCAACTCACCCACATGAGGATCATATAGGAAATTTAGATGAAATTATTTCTAATTATAAAGTTTTAAATATATATATGCCAAAAGTAACATCTAATACAGCTACATTTAGGAATCTTATTCAGGCTATTAAAAGTAAAAATCTTAAAATAAAAAATGCATACAAAGGAGTAAAATTTGATTTAGATGGAGTTAAATTTGAATTTTTAGCTCCAAATAGTAAAAAATATGAGGATCTTAACAATTATAGTGCAGTAATAAAAATTACTTATTTTGATAGATCCTTTATTTTAATGGGTGATGCTGAAAAATTATCTGAAGGAGAAATTCAAAAAAATAATGGGGATTTAAGAGCAGATGTTATAAAAATTGGACATCACGGAAGTAGCTCTTCATCGTCAAAATTCTTTATTCGTGTTGTATCGCCAAAATATGCAGTAATATCCTGTGGAAAATATAACGATTATGGGCATCCGCATAAAGAAACAATAAAGCTTCTTAATGATTTTAAAATAAATATTTTAAGAACTGATATAAATGGAACTATAATTTTTAATACTGATGGAAAAAATATAAAAATATTGACTGATAAATAAATTCAAATGTTTAAATTATATTGAAATAAGGGTATAATCAATATAAAATAAATATTTAATAGCAAAAGATTTATTTTAGGCATATATTTTTGATATAAGGTAATTTAAAATTGTTATTAAATAATTTATTTCAATAAATACCTAATACTTGAATATGTATTTTGCCTATGGTATTATTACAATGTTGTATTGTACGTAATTAGAATTACTATTATATAATAATGGGTTACAAAGTAAAACCCAGAGTTACGAATAGGAGGAAAAATAAATGAATACAAAGTTAGAAAGATTAGAAAAGAATGTAATTAAATTGGAAATAACGGTTCCGGCTCAAAACTTTCAAGAAGCTTTAAAAAAATCATATACCAAAAACGTAGGTAAGTATAATATACCAGGTTTTAGAAAAGGTAAGGCTCCTATGGCAATAATAGAAAAATACTATGGAGTAGGCGTGTTTTATGAAGATGCTGTTCAATTTGTATGCGATGAAACATATCCAAAAGCAATTGAAGAAAACGATATAGTACCAGTTGATTATCCTGAAATTGATATAGTACAAATAGGTAAAGATACTGATTTTATATATATTGCAAAGGTTACTGTAAAACCAGAGGTTAAGCTTTCAGAATATAAAGGCATTGAAGCAAAAAAGGTAGAATATCCGGTTACTGATGAAGATGTGAACTCACAGCTTAACATAATGAGGGAGAAGAATGCTAGAATTATAACAAAGGAATCAGGAAAGGTAGAAAATAAAGATATAGCAGTTATAGATTTTGAAGGCTTTATAGATGGAACACCCTTTGAAGGTGGAAAGGGGGAAAACTATGAGCTTACAATTGGCTCAGGTACTTTTATTCCTGGATTTGAAGATCAGTTAATAGGAGCTTCAAAGGGAGATACTGTTGATGTAAATGTTACTTTCCCAGAAGAATATCATGAAGAAACTCTTAAAGGTAAACCAGCTTTATTTAAGGTAACAATAAAGGAAGTTAAATTTAAGGAACTTCCAGAACTTGATGATGAGTTTGCTAAGGATGTATCTGAATTTGATACATTAGAAGAATTAAAGCAGGATATAAGAAAAAAGAAAGAAGAAGCTAATTCAGAAAGGGCAAAAAGAGAATATGAGGATGAAGTTGTAAAGAAAGTTGTTGAAGCATCAGAGGTAGAAATACCTGAAGTTATGATTGAAAAAGAAATAGATTATTTGATGAACGACCTTAATTATAGACTAAAATATCAGGGACTTGATATAAAACAATATGCTCAGCTTATGGGAACAACTGTTGAGGATATGAGAAAGGAATTAAAAGAAACAGCTCATTACAGAGTTAAGAGTCAGCTTGTTCTTGAAGCTATTGCAAAGGCAGAGGGAATAAAGGCAGATGAAGAAGAAATAGAAAAGAAAGCTGAAGAAATGGCAAAATATTACGGAAGCAAAGATATTGACAAAATGAAGGAAGTTATATTAAAAACAGAAAAATCTATAATAGAAGAGGAAATTGTAAATAATAAAGTTATTGATTTCATTGTTGAAAACAGCAAAGCTATAGAGTAAATATTTAATTTTATTGGTATTAGGGAGGGATAATTATGAGTTTAGTGCCGATAGTTGTTGAGCAGACAAATAGGGGAGAACGTTCCTATGATATTTATTCAAGGCTTTTAAAAGATAGGATTGTTTTTCTTGGTGATGAGGTAAACGATGTAACAGCAAGCCTTGTTGTTGCTCAGTTATTATTCCTTGAAGCGGAAGATCCTGATAAAGATATATCACTGTATATAAATAGTCCCGGAGGTTCTATAACTGCAGGTATGGCAATATATGATACGATGCAGTATATTAAATGCGATGTTTCTACAATATGTATAGGTATGGCTGCATCTATGGGGGCATTTCTTCTTGCTGCAGGAACAAAGGGAAAGAGGTTTGCTCTACCAAACAGCGAAATAATGATACATCAGCCTTTAGGTGGTGCGAGAGGTCAGGCAACAGATGTAGCAATACATGCCGAACATCTTTTAAGAATAAAGAAGAAGTTAAATGAGATATTGAGCGAAAGAACAGGTCAGCCTATTGAAAAGATAGAAAAAGATACAGAAAGAGATAATTTTATGACTGCAGAGGAAGCAAAATCCTATGGATTAATAGACGAAATTATTATTAAGAAGAGTAAGTAAAATTGAGGGGTGTAAAGATGCCAAAAATTGATGACAAAAAGCAGTTAAAATGTTCCTTCTGCGGTAAAACTCAAGAACAGGTCAGAAGGCTGATTGCTGGTCCAGGAGTGTATATTTGTGATGAATGCATAGAGCTTTGTTCAGAAATAATAGAAGAAGAACTTGAAATAGATCAAGAACTTGATTTTACGGATCTTCCAAAACCAAAGGAAATAAAAGATTTTCTTGATCAATATGTTATAGGTCAGCACAGTGCTAAAAAATCTCTATCTGTAGCTGTTTACAATCACTATAAGAGAATAAATAGCCCTAAAAGGAAAAATGATGATGTTGAGCTTCAAAAGAGCAATATATTGTTACTTGGACCTACTGGTTCAGGGAAGACTCTTCTTGCCCAAACCCTTGCAAAACTTTTAAATGTTCCCTTTGCAATTGCAGATGCTACAACATTAACTGAAGCAGGGTATGTTGGAGAAGATGTTGAAAACATTCTTTTAAAGCTTATACAAAACGCTGATTATGATATAGAAAGAGCAGAAAAGGGTATAGTATATATCGATGAGATAGATAAAATAGCAAGAAAATCAGAAAATCCATCAATTACAAGGGATGTTTCGGGAGAGGGAGTACAGCAGGCGCTTTTAAAAATTCTTGAAGGAACAGTAGCAAATGTTCCTCCACAAGGAGGGCGTAAGCATCCTCATCAGGAATTTTTGCAGATAGATACCACAAATATATTATTTATATGTGGTGGTGCCTTTGACGGAATGGAAAAAATAATTGAAAAAAGAATGTACCAAAGTTCGATGGGTTTTGGTGCAGATGTAAAAAGTAAACAAGATAAAGACATTGGAGAAATTTTAAAGAATATACTTCCAGAAGATCTTTTAAAGTTTGGAATGATACCGGAGTTTATTGGAAGAGTTCCAATTGTTGTAACTCTTTCTCAACTCGATAGAGAAGCGCTTATTAACATACTCACAGAACCTAAAAATGCTATAATAAAGCAGTACAGTAAGTTGCTTGAAATGGACGGGGTAGAACTTGAGTTTGAGAAAGAAGCTCTAGAGGCAATTGCTGATGAAGCATTGAAGAGAAATACAGGTGCAAGAGGACTTAGAGCTATAATGGAAGAACTTATGCTAGATGTTATGTATGAAATTCCATCAAGAAACGATATAGCTAAGTGCATTATAACAAAAGATACAGTAGTAAATAAGCAACCTCCTGTAATAATTTTAGGAGAAAGTAATAGAAAAGGCGTAAAAAAACCTTCGAATGTTAAGAAAAAATTAAAGAGTGAAAGCGTTTCATAGCAAAGAAAAAATTTATTCTTAAGAACCCGTATATAAATCTGATGAGATTTTAATCATCAATTAATTCAGATTTATATACGGGTTTATTTATATATAAAAATATTTGATATTTTTAAGTAGCTTTTTTTGAATATAATTCCAAAGTTTGAGCATACTAAGATTGAAAAAAGGAGGGGTTGCAATGTATGGAAGTCAAGTGTTAGTTATTTTGAATTTAATTTTTACAGCTATAATTGGTATTTATTTTTATAATCTTTTAAAAGGTCAGCAGAGTTCAAAGATATATATTGAAAAAGAGAGTAGAAAAGAGCTTGATAAACTTGAAAAAATGAGAAGAATGACTCTTACAGTTCCTCTTTCTGAAAAAACTAGACCTACATCCTTTGAAGAGATAATAGGACAGGAGAGAGGTATTAAGGCTCTTAAAGCGGCTCTTTGTGGGTCTAATCCTCAACACGTTATAGTTTATGGACCACCAGGGGTTGGTAAAACTGCTGCAGCAAGGCTCGTTCTTGAAGAAGCTAAAAAAAATCCTGTATCACCTTTTAAGAGTGAAGCTAAATTTGTAGAGGTAGATGCTACAACAGTAAGATTTGACGATAGAGGGATTGCAGATCCTCTTATAGGTTCAGTACATGATCCAATATATCAAGGAGCAGGGCCATTAGGAGTTGCAGGAATACCTCAACCAAAACCTGGTGCAGTTACAAAAGCTCATGGAGGTATACTTTTCTTAGATGAAATTGGCGAACTTCACCCTATTCAAATGAATAAACTTTTAAAAGTTCTTGAGGATAGGAAAGTTTTTCTTGATAGTGTATATTTTAGTTCTGAAGATCCCAATATTCCAACTCATATTAAAGATATATTTGAAAATGGCCTTCCAGCAGATTTTAGGTTGGTTGGTGCCACGACTAAAAATCCAGAGGAAATTTCCCCTGCAATTCGTTCAAGATGTGTTGAAATTTTCTTTAGAGAGCTTACAAGAGATGAAATAGAGATAATTGCAGCAAATGGTGCTAAAAAAGGGGGATTTTCGATAGAGGAAAATGCGGTAAGAAAAGTTAGTCTTTATGCTACTAATGGAAGAGATGCAATTAATATAGTTCAGCTTGCGGGAGGTATAGCTATCAATGAAAATAGAAAGAATATAACTGTTGGTGATATTGAGTGGGTAATAGAGAGTGGACATTATAATCCAAGGCCTGAAAAAAAGATAGAACCAGAGCCGCAAATAGGTTATGTAAATGGTCTTGCTGTTTATGGTCCTAATATGGGTTTACTGCTTGAGATTGAAGCTACAGCAATACCTCTTGAAAATTTAAATGGTAAGATTATGGTTACTGGTATTGTGGATGAAGAGGAAACGGGAACCTACGGGAAAAAACTAAGACGAAAGAGCACATCAAGGGGTTCGGTAGATAATGTCCTTACTGTTATGAGAAAATATCTGAATGTGGAACCGAGAAAATATGATATACATATTAATTTTCCTGGAGGGATACCAATTGATGGACCATCAGCAGGAATAGCTATTACGACTGCTATTTATAGCGCTATATCAGGAATACCAGTTGATAATAATGTTGCTATGACTGGAGAAATTTCTATTAGAGGATATGTAAAACCTATAGGAGGGATTATGGCAAAAATTGAAGCAGCACGAAAAGCAGGGGTAAAAAGGGTTATAATTCCTAAGGATAATTGGCAAGATAGTTTTAAGGAGATGGATATAGATATCATTCCAGTTTCGAGGATAGAAGATGTTATAAATTTAGCTCTTATTAATGATAAGAAAACATCGATAACTAATATTGCTTCTGAGTCGAATATTGATGTGCTTTCAGCTCAAGGAATATAATATTATAGCAGCTGGAATTAGAATCTGGCTGCTAATTAATTTTGGCTTTTTTTATTTTTATTTAGTTGGAAAAATTCTCTTTATAATATATAATATTATAAGTCAACTCTATTATCTCTTTAGAGAGGAGATGAAATTATGGACGAAATTAAAAATAATATTTATCCACTATTAGCTTTACGAGGAATGACCATTTTTCCGCATATGGTGTTGCATTTTGATGTTGGAAGAACAAAATCCATACTTGCCCTTGAGGAAGCAATGATTAAAGATCAAATAATTTTTCTTGTTGCACAAAAGGATGAAAAAGAGGAAAATCCAAGAGAAGATGATATATATAAAATTGGATGTATTTCAAAAATAAAGCAGATACTTAAACTTCCAGGAGATATGATAAGAGTTCTTGTTGAAGGATTATATAGAGCTGAAATTGAAGAGATTACACAAGAAGAACCTTATTTTGAGTGTAAATTAAAAATACATATGGAACAGGAAATTGAAAAGACTGTTGAGATTGAAGCGCTTATGAGACAGGCTTTATCTTATTTTGAGGAATATGTGAATCAGAGCAACTCAATACCAGATGAAATTTTATCAACTATATATGATATCAAAGAACCAACAAAGCTTTCAGATATTATAACATCCTATCTTGTATTAAATTTACAAAAAAGACAGGAACTTTTAGAGGCTATAGATCCGGCTTTAAGGCTTATAAAACTTATTGAAATTATGTCGAGAGAAATTGACATTATAAAAATAGAAAAGAAGATAGGCATGAAGGTTAAACGCAAAATAGATAAGATGCAAAAGGAATATTATCTTAGAGAACAACTGAAGGTAATTCAAGAGGAACTTGGCGATAGAGATAGTATTGAGGCTGAAGTAGAGGAATATAAAAATAAAATAAATAAGGCTAAACTTCCAAAAGAAGCTAAGGATAAGGCTCTATATGAGCTATCAAGATATGAAAAGCTTTCTCCTGGCTCCCCAGAGGGAGGCATTATAAGAACGTATCTTGACTGGATTGTTGAGCTTCCATGGTCAAAGGAGACTAAAGATACAGATGATATAGGAAAGGTTAGAGAAGTTCTTGAGAGGGAACATTATGGTCTTGAGGATGTTAAACAAAGAATACTTGAATATTTTGCTGTTAGGAAACTAAATAAAAGTATGAAAGGTCCTATACTTTGTCTTGTAGGTCCTCCAGGCGTTGGAAAAACTTCGATAGCACGTTCAATTGCAAATGCGATGAATAGAAAATTCGTTAGAATGTCTCTAGGAGGAGTTAGAGATGAGGCAGAAATAAGAGGTCATAGAAGAACTTATATAGGTGCTATTCCTGGAAGAATAATTTATAATATAAAGCTTGCAGGAACTAAAAACCCAGTCTTTCTTTTTGACGAAATAGACAAAATGAGTTCAGATTTTAGAGGAGATCCTGCAGATGCTCTTTTAGAAGTTCTTGATCCTGAGCAAAATCATAGTTTTAGGGATCACTATCTTGAGCTTCCTTTTGATTTGTCGAAAGTTCTTTTTATTACTACAGCAAATACAACTGATACAATACCAAGACCTCTTCTAGACAGAATGGAAATAATTCAGATTTCAGGCTATACAGATGAGGAGAAATATAATATTTGCACACGATATCTTATTCCAAGACAGATAAAGGAGAATGGTCTTAAGGAAGATAATATATCTATAAATGATAAGGCTGTAAAAGATGTTATAAGATTTTATACCAGGGAATCAGGAGTTAGAAATCTTGAAAGAAAAATAGGTACTATTTGCAGAAAAGTAGCAATGGAAATAGTAGAAAATCCAAATAAGATTGTAAAAGTAAATCAAGGGAATTTGACTAAATATTTAGGAGCACCACGATATAAATACGAAGAAAAATCGGAAAAAGATCAAATAGGAGTTGTTATGGGTCTTGCATGGACGGCATATGGAGGAGATACTCTTCCGGTTGAGGTAGTTCAAATGGTAGGAAGTGGTAAGTTGGAGCTTACAGGACAACTTGGCGATGTAATGAAGGAATCTGCAAAAGCAGGATACAGTTACATACGTGCAAACGCTGCAAAATTTGGTATAGATGAAGAATTCTATAAGAATATTGATTTACATATACATGTTCCAGAAGGAGCAGTTCCAAAGGATGGACCTTCTGCTGGAGTTACAATGGTTACTGCTATGGTATCAGCTCTTTCTAAAAAACCTGTAAGAAGCGATATAGCAATGACAGGTGAGATTACTCTTACAGGAAGGGTTCTTGCTATAGGTGGAGTTAAAGAAAAGTCTTTGGCTGCTTATAGGGCAGGAATTAAAAATATAATACTCCCTGCAGAGAATCGAAAAGATTTAGAAAAGATACCAGAAAACATAAAGAAAAAAATAAAATTTATATTTGCAGAAAGAATAGAAGAAGTATTAGATACTGCATTAAAGGGTGAGGAAAAATGATTATAAAAAAAGCTGAACTTGCTGCCACAGCTGTGGCAGCATCTCAATACCCAAAAGAAGGATATCCAGAGATAGCTTTTGTAGGAAGGTCTAACGTTGGTAAGTCATCACTAATAAATTCACTTTTAAATAGAAAATCCCTTGCAAGAATTAGTAGCGTACCAGGGAAAACGAGAACAATAAACTTTTATAATATTAATGATGAATTTTATTTTGTTGATTTGCCTGGATACGGTTATGCTAAGGTTTCAAAGGAAGAGAAGAAAAAGTGGGCAGGTATTATAGAAGGATATCTTTTTAGTAGAAATGAACTTAAAATTATATTTTTGCTCGTTGATATAAGACATGAACCAACTGAAGATGATAAACTTATGCTTCAATGGATAAAGTCAAGCAATCATAAATATGCAGTTGTGGCTACAAAAAGCGATAAACTATCAAAAAACATGATGATAAAGAATATAAATATTATAAAAAAGTCTTTAATGTTAAAGGAAGAAGATTTGTTAATACCTTTTTCTTCAAAAACAAAACAAAACAGGGAAGAAATTTTAAATTTGATAGAATCAATAAAACTTTAATACTATAATTGAAGTTAATATTTCTATTAAATAGTTTTTATATTTAAAATGGACAAGCAACACCTGTTAATTATATAAAATAATGTGGTTAAAAAAATTAAAATAATAGAGGTAATTATATGGTTAAGAACTATAATTATATAGAACTTTTAAAAGATATTTTGATAATATTTTTTATTGCACTCCCTCCATGGATTGTTTTGAAAAAATATTTAAAGACCTATATTAATAGAGTACTTTTTATTATTTTATTTATAATATATATTACATTGACAATTTTAACTCAACAAATAGTTCCCTTTATTGCAGTAATTTTAATTTTTTATTTTATATCAAAAGAAAAAGATAGCGATGAAATATATTATTTAAGACCTCTTGAAAGTAAAAAAAAGGAAGTTATATTATATTCTATTGGCTTTAAATTTTTAATTATGTTTATTAACAGTTATATCGTTATACTGCTTTATAAATTTGGGTTTAATCCAAAGGCACAGGATATATTTGATATATTTATGAAGTCAGGATGGTTTAAAATTTTATTTCTTGTTATTATAACTTCTATTGCTGCTCCGATTGTTGAGGAATTTGTTTTTAGACATATTATATATAGAAAATTAAAAAAAAGGATAGGGGTATATGTTTCTGCTATTATAAGCAGTTTATTGTTTGCACTTCTACACTTTAATATGGCTGGTTCAATGGCTTTTTTTGCAGTTGGTATTTTTAATTGTTATTTGTATGAGAAGTATGGATATAGAGCAGCAGTTATAAACCATTTTGTATTTAATTTTACCTCTGTTATTGCAATTATTATTATAAAGTTTTATGGTATTCCTAATATGTAATAAAAAATTTTGTCCATAAACTATAAGTTTATGGACAAAATTTTTTATCAGGCTGTTGACAAACAAATTTTGTCAGCAGCTTTTTTTGCGTAGCAAAAAGGATTTTAAAAATTTATGTAGAATTATATATATAGAAATAAATTTTGGAGGTATCCCATGATTAATGAAATTAAATCCAAACAAC
>JAOADY010000059.1 GCA_026417075.1 Caloramator sp. | reverse complement strand
CCTATTTTCTTTTTGAAATTTTAAAATTTCTTCGAAGGAAAATAAACATTCTTGTCGAATATACATAAATAGGATTCACCCCTTTGTTGGTATTTTGTTCACACTTATTATATTCGACATTTGGGGTGAATTTCCTTTTTGTATTACTAAAAATTAAGTATTTTCAAGGCTTAAAAAATATGAAATTTGCTCAAGTAACTATCCTTCTGCTCACTTTACTTTTCAATTCTCGACCTGTCTCAAAAGTAATTATTCACATTTTTTGAAAGTCCACATCTGTTGTGATAAGCATTTTTTGATGTACTTAATACCCCTGAGCTTTTAAGCAGAATTTTAACAAAAATAAATATAATAAGTAACCGTTCCTTAACCCTTAGATTATTTCTCTAAAATAAATAATCACTTCCACCTATACAATAAAAAATTTTAAAATAGACTATTGCATTTATAATAGTATTATTGTACAATATTATTGTGAAATAAATAACAATATATTTTATGAAAAAGAAGATGTTTAAATTTTAAATTATGCCTTAAGCCATTGTTAAGTCTTATTCTTTGGCTTGTTATCAAGCCTTTTCCTCTTTTTTTAATTATTTTTTTGTTTTTATATGTTATTTTTTTAACATTTATATAAAAATACTTAAGTGAGGTGTTTTAAATGTTAGTTACTAACAAAGAAGAACTTCTACAAAAAATAGAAGAAGTAAGAGAAGCGCAAAGAAAATTTTCAACTTATACTCAACAGCAAGTTGATGAGATTTTTCGTCAAGCTGCAATGGCTGCAAACGATGCAAGAATATATCTTGCCAAGATGGCTGTTGAAGAAACAGGAATGGGAATTGTTGAAGATAAGGTTATTAAAAATCACTTTGCATCAGAATATATTTACAATAAATACAAGGATGAAAAAACCTGTGGAGTTATAGATAAGGATGATGCATTTGGGCTTACTAAAGTTGCTGAACCAATCGGCGTTATTGCTGCTGTTGTTCCAACTACAAATCCAACTTCTACTGCAATCTTCAAGGCTCTTATTGCACTTAAAACAAGAAATGGTATAATTTTCTCTCCCCATCCAAGGGCTAAAAAATCAACTATTGAAGCTGCTAAAATTATACTTGATGCTGCTGTTAAGGCTGGAGCTCCCAAAAATATAATTGGATGGATTGACGAACCTTCCGTTGAATTATCTCAGCTTGTAATGAGAGAATGCGATCTTACCCTTGCAACAGGAGGTCCTGGAATGGTTAAGGCTGCCTACTCCTCAGGAAAACCTGCAATAGGCGTTGGCGCCGGAAATACTCCAGCAATAATAGATGAAACTGCTCACATTAAAATGGCTGTTAACTCTATCCTTCTTTCTAAGAGTTTTGACAATGGCGTTATTTGTGCCTCTGAGCAGTCAGTTATAGTAGTTGATGATGTTTATGATGAAGTAAAACGTGAATTTATTGAAAGAGGAGCTTATGTACTTAAAAAAGATGAAATAGATAAGGTTAGAAACATAATACTTGTAAACGGTTCAATAAATGCAAACATAGTTGGTCAAAGCCCTCAAAAAATAGCACAGATGGCAGGGATTACAATTCCTGATGATGCAAGAATTATAATAGGTGAAGTTGAATCCGTTGACATTTCTGAACCTTTCTCCCATGAAAAGCTTTCCCCAATTCTTGCTATGTATAGAGCAAAGAATTTTGATGAAGCATTAGATAAAGCCTCCACATTAGTACGACATGGAGGATATGGTCATACATCTGTTCTTTATACAGATTCTATTAAATCAAAAGACAGGGTTGAAAAATTCAGTTCAGTTATGAAAACTGGAAGAACAATAATAAATATGCCTTCGTCACAAGGTGCTATCGGTGACATCTATAATTTCAAACTTGAACCATCTTTAACTTTAGGATGCGGTTCATGGGGTGGAAACTCTGTTTCGGAAAACGTTGGTGTAAAACACTTAATAAATATTAAAAACGTTGCCGAAAGGAGAGAGAATATGCTTTGGTTTAGAGTACCTGAAAAAATTTATTTTAAATATGGATGTTTAGCAACAGCGCTTAAAGAATTAAAAGAAATGAATAAGAAAAAAGCCTTTGTTGTAACCGATAAAGTTTTATTTGAACTTGGATACGCCGATAAAGTTACTGAAGTCTTAGAAAAATCCGGAATTGAATTTAGCGTATTTTTCGAAGTAACTCCTGATCCAACGCTAGCTTGTGCTAAAAAAGGTGCAGAACTTATGAAAGCCTTTAATCCTGATGTTATAATTTCCCTTGGAGGAGGTTCTCCAATGGATGCTGCTAAAATAATGTGGGTTATGTATGAGCATCCTGAAGTAAGATTTGAAGACCTCGCTATGAGATTCATGGATATTAGAAAGAGGGTTTATAGATTCCCAGAAATGGGTAAAAAAGCTATGATGGTTGCAATACCAACATCTGCTGGTACTGGCTCTGAGGTTACTCCTTTTGCCGTTATTACTGATGAAAAAACTGGAATTAAATACCCTCTTGCAGACTATGAGTTAACTCCAGATATGGCAATCATAGATACAGAACTTATGATGAATATGCCAAAGGGACTTACCGCTGCATCTGGTATTGACGCATTAACTCATGCAATTGAAGCCTACGTTTCCGTACTTGCATCAGAATACACAAATGGACTTGCTCTTGAAGCTATAAGACTTATATTCAAGTATTTACCTCAGGCATATAATGAAGGTACAACAAATGTAAAGGCAAGAGAAAAGATGGCACATGCTTCAACTATTGCAGGTATGGCCTTTGCAAATGCCTTCCTCGGCGTATGCCACTCTATGGCACATAAATTAGGAGCTATGCACCACATACCACACGGAATTGCAAATGCTTTGCTTATAAATGAGGTTATAAAATTTAATGCCGTTGATAATCCTAGAAAGCAAACTGCATTCCCTCAATATAAGTATCCAAATATAAAATGGAGATATGCGCAAATAGCGGATTACTTAAATCTAGGCGGAAAGAATGAAGATGAAAAAGTTGAACTTTTAATAAAGGCTATAGATGAACTCAAAGAAAAAATAAATATACCAAAATCGATAAAAGAAGCAGGAGTTTCTGAGAAAAAGTTCTACGCAAGCCTTGATGAAATGGCAGAACAGGCCTTTGACGATCAATGTACAGTATCTAACCCAAGATATCCTCTTATAAGCGAAATAAAGCAAATGTATATAAACGCCTTTGAAGGAAAGTAAAGCAAAATGCGGGACGGTTAATAATCGTCCCGCATTTTATTTATTAAAGACGCATTGCAACCTTCTCTTCTTATGTCAAAATAAAGCCGCTATCTGCTAGATTCCCCTTGACATACACTTTCATACACCTGCTTTGAGAATTAAAAGGGAAAACTGCTAATTTTAATATTATTAGTATTATACAATATGATTTTTCACAAGGTGTTGCATTTAAAAAATTCAAATATAGCAAAAAATTTCTCCTCGTTCATAAAGTTTTAGGTGTTTAAAAGAACGTATAGGTGTGTTATAATTATTCTTATAAACCATAGTGAAAACCTCCTGTATGTTTGGTTTTGTCACTTATATCATACATGATTTTCACTATGGTTTAAATATTTTTTGCCTGTTGCATTTAATTATACAATGAATCAAAAGTTTTAACATTATATTTTATTTAACATAAATTTTTAATTAAAGCTATTTTCTTAGTAAAATTGATTTATTTGTAAATTTATAATACAATTAATACATAAAAATGTTATCTGTTTATGGAGGCTTTAGTATGAACTGGATTGATCAGCTTGAGAAAAAATACAGAAAATATGCTATTCCAAATCTTATGACTTATATTGTAGGTATAACTGGATTAGTATATCTTATTTCAAATTTTTTAGACCCTACCGGCAATTTTATCGAAAAGATAGCCCTATATCCCTCAGCTGTAATGAAAGGTGAGATATGGAGACTAATAACATATATTTTCATTCCCCCATCCTCTTCTCCTGTTTTTATAATCTTTGCACTTTATTTTTATTACTTAATAGGCACAACATTAGAACATGAATGGGGGAGCTTCAGATTTAATTTATACTATATTTTAGGAATGATAGGAGCGACTGTAGCAGCATTAATAACAGGATATGCTGATAATATTTATTTAAACCTTTCTCTGTTTTTAGCCTTTGCTTATATATATCCTGATTTTGAAATTCTATTATTTTTTATATTGCCTATTAAAATCAAATATCTTGCATATATAAACTGGTTTTTTATAATATTTGGAATACTTTTTGGTTCCATCTCGAGCAAAGCAGCTGCAATAGCTTCATTGATAAATTATTTTATTTTCTTCGGTAAAGATATTTTTATTGATTTAAAACATAAAAATCATGCTTATAATAAAAAGAAAAGCTTTAAAGAAAAAGCTAAAGTTATACCTTTAACAAGAAAATGCACCATATGTGGCATAACTCCTGAGGAGGATCCTAATATGGAATTTAGATTTTGCAGCGAATGTGAAGGATTGCATTGTTACTGTATGAACCATATAAAAAATCATGAACATATAAAATCAAGTAAGGCTGAATAATTATTTTATTCAGCCTTACTATAAAAATATCTTTTATTACACATTAGTTAAAACAGCTACACTAAATTTTTAATAAAATAGTTTCATTAAATCTTTATTTTGAAGTTTTAATATAAATTCTTTAACATCAATATTATCTATTATATTCTCAATTATTTTTAAATCATATTTAATTCCTATAAACTGTTTCTCAAGCTCTTCTACAGGTTCTTTTTCAAAAAAATCACCTAATATTTTTAATTCCTTAATTACACCTTCCTCTACATTCATATTTAAACATACAAATCCTGCATCGCATTTTAACTCTTTTTTGTAGTTAAAATTAGGAGATTGTCCAAAATTCCATTCCCAAGTTCCATATTTTTTCTTTACAAGTTCATTTATTTTTTCATAATCTTCCTCTGTTAATTCATAATTTTTAACTTCTTCATTTTTTTCTTCGAAAATTCTTTTTATCAATAGTTCTTTAAATTTTAATAATGATATGTCAACATATTCACTTATATTAGTCACCCTGCTTCTAACTGATTTTATACCTTTTGATTCAAACTTTTCATTTTTAACATTCAATGCCTTTGATAAAACCGTTAAATCACTTGAAAATAAAAGTGTACCATGATGTAACAGGCTATTTTTATAAAAATACTGAGCATTTCCTGAAAACTTCTTACCATCTATTAATATATCGTTTCTTCCACTAAACTCTACATTTTCAACACCTAAATCTTTTAAGCAATTTACAACAGGTTCAGTAAAAAATTTAAAATCATTTTTATGAGAAACAGAATTCTTCTCTATAATTGTAAAATTTAAATTTCCCAAATCATGATAAACTGCTCCCCCACCTGATAACCTTCTTACTACTTTTATGTTATTATTTTTAATATATTCAAGATTTAATTCCTCATAAGCATTTTGATTTTTACCTATAACTATTACAGGTTCATTTTGCCATAAAATCAGCAAATCATCATCTAATTCTTTATATTTTAAAAAATATTCTTCAAGGGAAAGATTAAAATAAGGATTATTTGAATTGTTAACAATATTAATCATGAGATAAAACCTCCGAAATTCATTTATACATAAATTTTTATTTACAAAACTCAAAAAACTGTGATAATTAATTTTTCATAAGTTGTTAAAATATATTTACAACTGATTTATAAAAATATTATATATGAGCCTTAATAGTGCTAATAAGTTCATTTATTTGAGATTTGCTTATTGCAAAATCACCTTTCCCATTAATAAGCATTTCATAAAACTGTTCATTATATGGAATAAATTCAATATTTATATTTTTTTCTAATCCCTTATTTAATTTAAATTTAATAACAACTTCTCCACTATTAAATCCTGCCTGTAAATCTTTCTTTACGTTTTTTATTTGTGAATCTACTACAAGGCTACAATATTTGTTGTAAATTCCTGTAAAATCTTCTTCTTTTATTTCTTTCCCATTTAGTTTGTATTTGAGTTTCATATCGGAGTTATTATCCTTTAAAGATTTATTTAGCTTTTCCACTGTAAAAATGTATTTTTCATTTCCCCTTATTACAGTCATCTCATCAATATTAACTATTAATGGATTTACAGGGCATTGATTTATTATATCAAAGGCTTTTATGTCGAACTTTTTATAGTCTTCCATAGACATCATGTAAACTGAATTATCGCCAGATAGCTTAAAATATACGCTATCATTCCCTATATTTTTTCCAAATATTAAGCTCCTTTGGTTATTTCCTTCAGTAACAACGATCTCCTTTGAAGGCTTGTTTAATCCATACTTTGAAATATCCCTGCAGTTATCTTCAACAAAATCTTCTATGCTTATTTTTTTTAAAGAATCAATAATTGTATATATTTTATCATAATCAGCACTAACAGCATTTCCATAGGGTTTTGAAATAACCCATTTATTTTCTTCTTCTAATTTCAGTTCTAGTGTATTTTCTGGCGTTGATATTTTTATACCTGAAATATTTCCACTTGCTAACACCAGATTTTTATCTCTTAAATCTTCTAATGTTTTAAGTAACATTTTCCCTGATATATCAGAAATAGTATAAACTTTACCCTCATATTCTGCATAGTAGCTGTTCCCTCCTGGAGCAACATTTCCTAAATAAAGTTTCTTACTAGTTCCGTCCTTAAGTTTAACAGTACATCTTCCAATAGGATTATCTAATCCAAACCTTTTAAAATCCTCTTTATTCTCTGATATCAGCCTTATAGACTCAATATTAGAAATACCTGATGCTACCTCTTCAATCGCACTTTTATCCATTTTATAGTTTACATTTAACACACCAAAACTACCGTTATTATTCTTTATAGAAAAGCTTCCTTTACCATTTTCAATTTTTATTTCATCTATATTGTTTTTATCTAACTTAAAAAGCTCAATTGTATCAGATTTAATTTCTCCTTTTTTATTATCATACATAACCTTTGCAACATAAACACCTAAAACAATTCCAAAAACTATTAAAAGCAAAATTATTTTATTGTGTGGCTTCATAGGTTCTTCCTCCTTATGCATACAACTATGCCGCTCACAAGTATTATAAGAGGTATAACTATTACAACAAGTCCAGAAAATATCAGCTGCTTTGCACCGCTAAGCTGCAAATAATTAGATGATAAATCCTTTGGAGATACTGATATATTTTGAGTATTATTTGCAAGCCAATTTATACTGTTTAAAAGCAAATCAGTATTTCCAAGCCCATTTTCAGTAAGGCTCTCATCTACAAAATTGCCGCTTGAAACAATAACAATCTTAGGATTTTTATCATCCTCTCCTATTTCATCGGTAATTGCACTAGCAACAACAAAGGGTCCTGTTAAATCTCTCTTTTCCTTATCTAAAATTTCGCTTTGAAGATTAGTTTTTGCATAGGACTTGTCAGATGTTTTTAAAAGAGGTTCTATCTTTACAGTATGTCTTACAACATCAACATTAGTAATAGGATGTGAAGCCCTTAAAATTATAGGATATTTTGAATTCGTAATTGGTTCAGTTATTCTATGGTTCAAATTATCTGGGATTATATATAAAGGGTTTTTTAAACTATTTGAGCTACTACCTTCAACAATTAAAGCATTTTCTAGCTTAACACCATAGTTTAAAAGAAGTTTATTTAAGTTAACTGGTTCGTTTTTCATAATAGGTGCTGAAATAAAAACATGTCCTCCCTTTTGTAAAAAGCTCTGCACCTTAGAAATTTCATTTGGTGTTAAATCTATCTTTGGACCCATAATCATAAGCATTCCTTTATCCGCTTCAATGCTATCAGTTAAAAGATTTACGTTTTTAATTTCATAGTTTTGATTTTCAAGATAATTTATAACATTATAGGAAAGACTATCTTCATTGTGCCCTTGTACATTATATATTAATAATTTTTTATCAGAAGTTACATAAACTATTGCTCCAGTGATGTTTTGTTCTGCTGTTAAAGATTGACTATAATTAGAATAACTCACAAGGTCACTATAAGATAAAACTTTAAACCTATTTCCACATTCAACTATAATGTTACCTTCCCCTATGTTCTCATCTTTATTGTATTTCTTCACAAATTCAGGATAAAGCTGAGGATCCTTATACTTTACTCTTATTTTATTGTTAACTTTCTCATACTGACTTAATATCTGCTTTAAAGCTTTATCCTCCATACCCGCCTGATAAAGAGCTATTATATTTACATCTTTGTTTATTGATTTTAAAATATTTTTACTTTGATCTGATAATGTATAAAGTTTATTTTTAGTAAGATCAAACTTTACATTAAATTTACCAACTAATAAGTTAACTGCAACAACAATACATATTATTATTATAGTTGAAATAGTAGCATAACTTCCCTGTTTAAATTTTTTATCCTTAAAGGATGAATTCATATTGGATATAAAATTAAACTTTTTCATTTTTTGCCTCCTTCTTAGCTCCATCGTTTTTTATCAATTGATTTTACAGTTAAAAATAGAAAAACAAAAATAAAGGATATATAATAAACTACAGAGCTTATATCAAGAACTCCTCCTGAGAAGGAGTCAAATCTTGTAAGTACAGACATCCAGCCTAAAAAATTTGCTATAAATCCCTCAAAAAAGCTTTTTTTAATAAAATAAACAGAAAAAACTATTATTAATCCAATGGCACCCGCTATTCCAGTAAAATAAGGATTTTTGACTGTTGAATTAATTATAAGTACAATTAAAGCTGTCAATATTAATGCAAATATCACTCCTGATTTTACACCGCTTTGAACATTTTGAGTTATCCATTCCATAATCCACAATATAAGAAGAGCGCCGAAGGTTGCTATTGCAGAACTGATTTGATTCTCAGTCAAAGAAGATATAAAGGTTCCAACCGCTATAAAGCTACATCCCATAAGAAAGAAACCCACATAAGTGCATAAAACTTCAGTTGGAGCAACATATCCATTAAATTTAATTATTAGAGGATATATTAACGTAACTATTAAAGTAATAAGAAATAAAACAGATGATGCTAAAAATTTACCAAAAACTATATCCCATATTCTTAATGGAGATGTCAATAAAAGCTGTTCTGTCTTATTCTTTTTTTCCTCACTTAAAGTTCTCATCGTAAGTATTGGTACAAGAAAAAGAAATATAAAAACAATAGTGTTAAGCACATTAACGTAGTTTCCATCATTTTGAAGTAAATTCATAAGGGAAAAGAAAATACCACTGATAAATAGAAATACTCCCATAAAAATATACCCAATAGGAGTTGTAAAATAAGATTTTAATTCACGTTTAAAAACAGCTAACATAAAATCGCCTCCTTAATTCCTTTTGTTTTCTTCCTTTCCAGTAACTTGGATGAAAATATCTTCAAGATCAAATTTCTGCTCAGCCATCATAAGTATTGGGCGTCTTTTTTGTGCCGCTAACATAAAAACATCTTCCCTTATATCCTTTCCCTTTTCTGATTCGATAGTAATATCAATAGTATCAGGTTCAATCTCTTCCGGCTTTAAATTATCTATTATGCTTACATTTTTAACGCCTGATATTTTAAGTATATCATCGATAATGGATTTATCTGATTTTATTTTCAGCTGTAGCTTCCTATTGCCTTCAATACGGCTCCTAAGTTCCTTTGGAGTTCCACTTGCTACTATTTCTCCTTTATTTATAATAATTATTCTGTTACATACTGCCTCGATTTCAGATAATATGTGTGAACTTAAAAATACAGTACGATTTTCACCAATACTTTTAATAAGATTTCTAATTTCAATTATTTGCACTGGATCAAGTCCAGAAGTAGGTTCATCGAGTATAAGAATTTCAGGGTTGCCAACAAGTGCCTGAGCTATTCCTACCCTTTGTCTGTAACCCTTTGAAAGATTTTTTATAAGTCTGTTTTTTACATCTGAAATCTTTACCGTTTCAATAATTTCATTTATAGCCCTTTCCTTCACAGAAGGATCAGCCTTTTTTATGTTATACACAAATTCTAAGTATTCACCAACCGTCATGTCCATATAAAGAGGTGGAACATCGGGAAGGTATCCTATTTTTTTCTTTACAGCTGATGAATTCTCAATTATATCAAGGCCATCAATTTCAACACTTCCCTGTGATGGGGACAGATATCCCGTTATAATGTTAAGGGTAGTTGTCTTCCCTGCTCCATTAGGTCCTAAAAAACCTACTATTTCTCCCTTGTCAATCTGAAAGTTTACATCTTTTATTGCAACATGATTTCCATAAGTTTTTGTAAGGTTTAAAGCCTTTATCAATTTTTTCCCTCCTCCTAACTATTTATAAGTATAAACAATCCCAATTTCTACTATAATCATTTTTTATATAAAATCGATGACAAAATCATTAATAATTTGTAAAATCCTTTCCAGAAACATTAAGTAATTAATACTATGTTTTTTCATTATCGTTATAAAAATATCTAAAAAGCAGCTTTTTCTTGACTATTACCGATATTTAAAAACCGTACTATAAATTTAATTAGTACGGTTTTTATTGAATACTTATATTATGTTTTATGAACATCTATAAAAAATTTTTAGTTTAGCTTTTTTAAATTTTCTGTGCACATATTTAAAAAATATTTGTGAAATTCTAAACTGGTCGATAATTCTGGATGAAAGGATGTTGCTAACATATTTTTTTCACGGGCTGCAACTACTTTCCCATCAATTTCAAATATTACATCTACATCATTTCCTACTTCCACTATATACGGTGCCCTAATAAATATTAATGGTATTTCTTCCTTAGAAACTTTTTCTACCTTCGAATGACAAATAAAACTATCAAGCTGACTACCATAAGCATTTCTTTTCACTTTAATATTCATAACTTCAAGATGTTTTCGAAAATCATTTTCTATTTCTTTTGCTAAAAGTATCATTCCTGCACATGTACCCCAAGCAGGAAGACCATTTAAAATTTTCTGCTTTAATGGATTTAAAATTCCTCTTTCCTTTAAAAGAAGTCCCATTGTTGTACTTTCTCCACCTGGCAGAATAATTCCATTTATTTCATCAAGATCCTCAGCTTCTTTAACCTCTATACAATCTGCTTCTAAATTTCTTATATGATTCAAATGCTCAATAACTCCACCCTGTAAAGACAAAACTCCTATTTTCATTTTTACCATCCTCTTTCAGACAGTTTATTATCTAATTGATTTATATCTATTCCATACATTGCTTCTCCTAAATCTTCAGAAACTTCAGCTATCACTTTAGGATCATTGTAATATGTTGTTGCTAATACTATAGCACTCGCCCTTTTTTCTGGATTTTGAGATTTAAAAATACCTGAACCTACAAAAACTCCTTCTGCACCAAGCTGCATCATAAGAGCCGCATCAGCTGGCGTTGCAATTCCTCCCGCAGCAAAATTTACAACAGGAAGCTTTCCTTCCTTCCATACATATTCAACCAAATCATAGGGTGCAGATATCTCTTTAGCTATTGTCATAAGTTCTTCCTTTGGAGAATTCTTTATCTTTCTTATTTCATCCATCATACATCTCATATGTCTAACAGCTTCAACAACATTACCCGTACCTGCTTCTCCTTTTGTTCTAATCATAGCCGCTCCTTCGCCTATTCTCCTTAAAGCTTCTCCAAGATTTCTAGCTCCACATACGAAAGGTATCTTAAAATCCCATTTATTAATATGATACATCTCATCAGCAGGAGTTAAAACTTCGCTTTCATCAATATAATCAATACCTATTGCCTCTAATATCTGGGCTTCTACAAAATGTCCAATTCTTACCTTTGCCATTACAGGTATTGATACAGCTGATTTTATTTCTTTTATCATTTTAGGATCTGACATTCTAGCAATACCACCCTGCTTTCTAATATCAGCAGGAACTCTTTCAAGTGCCATTACTGCACAGGCTCCAGCTTTTTCAGCAATTTCAGCTTCCTTTGGATTTGTAACATCCATTATCACTCCGCCTTTAAGCATTTTAGCAAGATCCTTGTTAAGTTGATATCTTTCCATTTGAACAACCCCCTATATTTTGTATCGATACAATTTTTAGTTTTTTTATATATACCCATTATAATAACTTAACAATAAAAATCAATATAAAAATTGAATCCTTAATTTCATATTTTCATCTATTCTAAATAATAAATGCACTAAAATTTTATTATAATATTTAGCATAACACTAAAGATAGTTAATAATTGTTTTAATATATTTAATTTTTACATACTCTTTAATATAATAAAATTATATCTAATATATTGGAAAGGAAGATTTGTATGACTTTAGATATTGAAAAAATGATTAAAGATTTAAATTTAGAGATAATCGTTAACGGAAATAAAAATAAGAAGATAACCACAAGCGATATAAACAGACCAGGTCTTCAGTTTTCAGGTTATTACGACTACTTTGGTCAAGATAGAGTTCAAGTAATAGGAATGGCAGAGTGGAGTTATCTTGATATGATGGATGCTGATTTAAGATATAAAAGAATTAAGGATTTTTTTAAATTCGATATTACATGCATTATAATCACAAGGAACCTAAATCCTCATAAAGAAATTATCGATACTGCAAAAGAAAATAATATATGGGTTTTAAGAAGTAACCTTCAAACTACGCAACTTATGAAAGAATTAATTACATATATGGAAAAAGAACTTGCTGAAACAACTTCCCTTCACGGAGAACTCGTTGATGTTTATGGTGTTGGCATTTTGATTCAAGGAAAAAGCGGTATTGGTAAAAGCGAAACAGCTTTAGAATTAATAAAAAGAGGTCATATATTAGTTTCCGATGATGCAGTTGAAATTAAATGCGTTGGTGGTAAACTGTACGGAACAAGCCCCTACAGCACAAGTGGAATGATGGAAGTCAGAGGTCTTGGAATTATAGATGTAACAGCACTTTATGGATTAAGTTCCGTATTAAAAGAAAAGAACATAGATTTTGTTATAGAATTAGAACCATGGAATAATGAATATGATGATTTTGATAGACTTGGTAATAATAGTGAAACTATTAAAATTCTAGGCGTTCCGATTAAGAAGGTTAGAATCCCCATAAGACCTGGAAGAAATATTGCTGTTATAATTGAGGCTGCCGCTGCGAATTACAGATATTTAACAACATCGTCCATATCACCTGTTGATATCATTGACAAAAGAATTAAAGAAGCTAATAATTGAACTATATATTTTTTATAAATCTTCTGAATTCAAATTATATTATATAATACTCAAAATTTATTATTTAGAACTTGTCTGATTCAAATTAAAACTAAACTAATATTTTATAACATTATACTAATTTTAGATTGTTTTTAAAATTTTATACAATATTGTATATCTATTATAAAATCTAATATTGCAAATCTAGTGTGTAATTTTTTCATCTTGATATTTAAACAAATATAATGTAAAATTGTGTATTGTGGGTGTAAGTATGGATAAACAATTTATAATTTCAAAAGTTTTAAGTAACAATGTTGTAATTTGCGAAAAAGAAGGTAAATTATACGTATTAACTGGAAAAGGCATCGGATTTGGCAAGTCAAAGGGCGATGCAATTTTAAATGAAAGTAGCATTGAAAAAAAGTTCCTTGCAATTGACGATGAAGATAAAAAAGACTATGCTAAAATTCTTCAAACTACTGATGAGAAAATAGTAGCTGTTTCTGAAGAAATTATAAATATAGCTTCACAAAAACTAAATGAATCATTAAATTCACACATTCATGTTGCTCTTGCTGATCATATAAATTTTACAATACGTCGTATATCAGAGGGAATTGATATTATAAATCCTTTTTTAATTGAAATTCAAACGCTTTATCCAATAGAATATTCTATTGCAGAAGAATGTATGAATCTTATCAAGGAAAGATTAAATATAGTGCTTCCAGAAAGTGAAGTTGGATTTATTGCTCTTCATATATACTCTGCAAGAGTAAATCAAAGCGTATCTGACAGTCTTAAATATACTAAACTTGTAAAAGAAATAATAGGTTTTATACAAAAAGAGCTAGATATAAATATAAATGAAAAATCTCTCGAGTATGCAAGGCTTATATCTCATTTAAGATATGCTCTTCAAAGAATAGATAAAGGAAAAAATTTTGAAAATTTTTTATCTCCTAATTTAGAAAAAAAATTAAAACAGGAATTTAAAGTTTCAAGGAAAGTATGTAATTATATTGAAAAAAAACTCGACAAACCTGTTCCAGAAAGTGAAATTGGATATATAGCCGTTCATATTGCAAGATTAATCAACAATATATAAATATTAAAAGACGTGTTACTGATTCGATCAGGCATGAGTCTTATAATATCCATTGATATTATAAGACTCGTGCCTTTTTATTTTATAGTATTAAATTTTCTTAAATACATTTATCTTTTACTATAAAGCACATAATAAATCAATTAATAAAAATACTATAATTTAAGGAGGCATTTTTATGGCAAAAACAAACCTTTTTAAAACTTTGCAAAAAATAGGTAAGTCAGTAATGATGCCAGTATCAGTACTTCCTGCAGCTGGTATACTGGTAGCCCTTGGAAGATGGCTTATGCAAAGTAGCGGCACTCTCAATGCTGTAGGACAAATCATATATAGCGGAGGTATAGTAGTATTTGAAAATCTTCCACTAATCTTTGCAATTGGTGTTGCTATTGGATTTGCAAACAATATAGGAGTTGCAGGTCTTGCATCCGTTGTTGGTTATGGAGTTATGACTAAGGTTCTTGATGTTATGGGGAAATTAAATAACATACAAGCAAAGGGCATAGAAAAAATAGATATGGGTGTTTTTGCTGGAATAATCATAGGTATTGTTGCTGCAAAACTCTATGAAAGATTCCATGAAACAAAGCTGCCTCCATATCTTGGTTTTTTCGCAGGCAAAAGGCTTGTTCCGATTGTAACAGCTGTTGCAGCTTTATTCATGGGAATTGTCTTTGCTTATATTTGGCCCCCTATTCAGACTGTCATAAACAAATTTGCAAATTTTGCAGTTAATTCATACTTTGGTCCTGCATTTTATGCAGCAGGAAAAAGAGCTCTTATACCTGTTGGACTTCACCATGTTTACTATCCTCCGTTCCTATATGAATTTGGAAGATACCTTGATCCTGCAACAGGTCAAATTCTTAAAGGAGAATCAGCAAGATACTTTGCAGGAGATAAAACTGCAGGATACTTTATGGCAAGTGAATTCCCAATAATGCTTTTTGGACTTCCTGCTGCAACCCTTGCTATGTATCTTAATGCAAAAAAAGATAAAAAAAAAGCAATCGCAGGTGTTATGCTAACTGCAGCAATAACATCAATATTAACAGGTATTACTGAACCTATTGAATTTTCATTTATTTTCGTTGCTCCACCACTTTATGTATTTCATGTAATCGGAGCGTTTATATCAGGTATTTTAACAAAAACCTTTAATATAAGACTCGGTTATACATTTTCAGCAAGTATAATCGACTATGTATTAGGAATTTCAAATGCTCAAAATGGATTGAAGCTTTTCTTTATTGTAGGTCCTATAGTTTTTGCATTATACTTTGTAATTTTCTACTTTGGAATTAAGATTTTTGATTTTAAAACTCCAGGTAGAGAAGACGAAACTGAAGATTTAGATTCTGAAAAATCAATCGATGCATCTTCTCTTTCTGGCTCAAAAGCTGAAAGAATACTGGTAGCTCTTGGTGGTAAAGAAAATATAGATACAATAGATGCTTGTATTACTAGACTTAGATTAACTGTACATGACATATCAAAAGTTAACAAGGCAGAACTTAAAAAAATAGGAGCTGCTGGAATAATGGATCTTGGCGGTGGCAACCTTCAAGTAGTATATGGAACTGAGTCAGAAGCTCTAAAAGACGAAATTAAAAAAATGCTTTAAAGGAGGAAATAATATGTTTAATCTATTTAAAAAGAAAAACTCTATTGAACTAAAATCTCCTGTTAAAGGAAGAGCGATAAACATAAAGGATGTTCCTGATGAAGTATTTGCTTCGGGAATGTTAGGAAATGGAATAGCAATAGAACCAACAGAAGGGATTGTTTATTCTCCATGCGACTGTGAAATTGTAAATATGTTTCCAACAAAACACGCAGTAGGCATAAAAACAAAGGAAGGTCTTGAAATATTAATTCATATAGGTATAGACACAGTTGAAATGAAGGGGGAAGGCTTTGATTCTTTTGTTAATATTGGCGATAAAGTTAAAGCTGGTGATAAATTAATTTCATTTGATTTGGAACTTGTCAAAAGCAAAGCAAAATCATCAATAACTCCAATTGTTATAACAAATATGGATTTGGTAGAATCTATTGAACCCTTTTATGGAGATTGCGATTCATCAAAAACAGTTTTAAAGGCATTTTTAAAGTAAAATGTTGAATCATGGAAATTATTTCATTGTTTACAGCCAGTATGTAGGATTTGGATTAGCCAACACATTCTTGTAAACTTGGCTTAACCTTGTACAATATAAAAGAAAGTGATAGGAGTTGTTTTTAATAGATAAAAATCTATTTAAACAGCTCCTTTTAATTTTATTACTATTACTTTATTAATTTTAACGAATATTTTTTTACATATTACAAATATTAAAAACGGAGGTGAATTAATGATAAATTTAACTCAGAAAGAAAGAACGCTTTTGCAGGATCAAAAGTCCCATGAAGAATTATGCATTAAAAAGTACACTAACTATGCCAACCAGACTCAGGATCCTCAACTAAAACAAATTTTTACACAACATGCACAACAAGAGCAACAGCATTTAAATACTATTAACCAAATTTTAAACGGTCAAGTTCCTAATATAAACCAACAAGGGCAGCAAAACCAAACATTCCAGCCTTCTCCAACGCAGGTGGGTATGATAAATCAAGCAGATGCAGACCTTTGCAAGGATATGCTTGGAACAGAAAAATACGTATCAAGCTCATATAATACAGCAATTTTTGAATTCAGAGATCACAACATAAGGCAAGTATTAAATCATATACAAAAGGAAGAACAAGAACACGGAGAAGATATATTCAAGTACATGGAAAGCCATGGTATGTACCAAACTCAATAATATAAAACTTTAAGGGCGGTAATTTCCGCCCATTTTTATTCTTAAAACTTTTTTGTAAAACAAAATTTAACTTTATAATTACCTTAAAATTTATTTTTCCAATGTAACGACTACTATATTGGGACAATTAAATATTCTAAAGGGAAATATACTATTTCCAAGACCTCTGCTTACAACTAAACTGCTTTTATTAAAATTATAAAGTCCTGAAGTGTATTTTGGAAAAAAACCCTGATTAGGAGCAACAATGCCGCCTATAAAAGGTATACGAACCTGTCCTCCATGAGCATGTCCGCTAAAAATTAAATCAAACCCATATTTGCTGTAAAGGCTTATTAAATCAGGTCTGTGGGCTAACAATATCTTAAATTTATTTTTATTTAAATTTGATGCGCACTTTTTTAATTCACTATCAGTTATTGAATATTCTCTATAGACTTCTATTTGCACAGATGGCTCATCTATACCTGCAATATATATGCTACTGTTTTTTATTTTTATTTCTTTATATTCATTATGTAAAATATTAACTTTATAATCTTTTAGCTTTACCTCAAGACTTTTAAAATTATCTGACCAATTTTCATGATTTCCTGTAACATAATATACTGGAGCAATTTTAACAAGTTCTCTCATAAGCTCAATAGGTGGATTCTCATCATATTTTCTCTTGTCAACCAAATCCCCCGTAAAAACTATTATGTCAGGTTTTTGACTTTTAACTTTACTTATTAAATATCTTTGATTCTTTCCAAATCTCTTTGAGTGCAAATCCGATAAATGAACAATTCTAAAGCCCTTAAATTCATTTGGGATTTTAGAACTTTTAAATTTTATTTTTGATGTATATATATAGTTATTATTAAAATATAAAAATAAAATTATTATTGCTATAAATATAATAAATCTTTTAAATTTCATATTATTATCTCCTATATTTTTAAACATTTTAATTACATATTATACATCAACAGGGCTTGTTAGTAAACACATCCAACAAGCCCTGTTTCAATTAATGCTTTAAATTCTCTTTTAGTTATTATATCTATATTTTGTTTCTGTACATTTTGGATACGCATTCATATCCCAAATATGATCTTTCATCATTTGTGAATCAGTTATATTGAAATAATCATATCTTTTGGCATCTATCTTTGTTCCATTTTTATAAAATATTGGATCGTCCCAAGTTACATCAACATGATACCACTCTCCGTCAAGCTTAACAAGATTCCATGCATGGGGTTCTCCATTTGCCTTTCCTGTTATTATCATGTTTTCTATTCCTGCAAGAGTCAATAGCTTACTCATAGCATTTGCATAGCCCTGACATACAGCAACTCCCTTTACAAGTACTCCATAGGAAGTATAGGATTCCCAAGGTATACTTCCATTGTAGTAATTATCAATATCATATCTTGTATTATTTATAATGTAATCATGTATTGCTAATTCCTTTTCAAAATCTGTCATATCTTTATTAATAATTGATTCTATGATTTCTTTAGCTTTTTTATTTAATTCACTGTGCTGATTTAATATTGTTTCTCTAGAATAATCATACTTAAATTCGATATCCAAATTAATTTGAGAGATTTCATCATAGCTACTTCCTATGCTTATATTATTTACATAACTTAAATCCATATCCTCTTGAATTATATTGTTAACCATATCGAATATCCTGTTTGTGATTGCCTTTAAATCATTATTTAAATATCCCTTTACAATATTTAATTTCAATGTTTCATCACAATTTATTATAGATTTTTTTAGTAAGTCTATAATCTCATCGTCATTTGTTAAAACAGCACTTTTTTCTTCTTTATCTTCATTTGATATTAAACTGTTTACATTCTCTGATTTTAAAAAGGATTCTTTTACATCCTGCTCCTGCTCTTTATAACTTAATTTATAATTATATACCTTTACCTTTGAACCTGTTAATCCACTTACACTTACCTTTAAGCTGTCAATATAATTCTCCCCAACGATATCTTTCTTTAAATCATCAATTACCTGAACCCTTTTTTGTTCTATCTCTGTACTGTTTAAAAGAACTTTTATTCTTAAAATGTCAGGTTTTTTTGTAATGTTTTTCTTTATTATATTTTTTAGCTCATAATAGCTTTTAGCACATCCATCAACCTTTGAATAGTTTAAAGTAATATATATAAGTCTATCCTTATTATTGCTTACATTTTTATATCCTAAGGATGATACAGCATAATTTTTATTAAAAATTTCATACTGAACCTGGTTTATTGCTTTTTGGAGATCGTATGCAGAGTTAAAATTTTTTACATATAGAATTAAAGATGTCTTTTGACCTGAAACAGCACTTTTAATTTGACTATAAAATTGGTAATAATTATTTACAACAATTGTTCCTTTAGGAAGGTTAAATTTTGCTGCACTTGTTTTGACATTTATTAATCCAAAAAATAAAATAATTGTTGCTAAAATAACTGCTACTTTTTTAAATTTCATTTTATCCCTCCTTTGTTTATATAAACCTTTATTTGTGATTTCGACTATTTTCAACAAAACTTTATAAAATATTTAATTCCATATTATACCTCAACATAAATATGTACATAAAAAGTAATAAATCCCTTGATTTTTAAAAATCAAGGGATTTATTAACAATCTGACCTTGGCAAAAACCTAAGCTTTTTTATTTTACTCCAGCAAGATAAAGAAGTTTTTCCCATCTTCTGTCTACTTCTTCTTGTATCATCTTTATAATATGTTCATTTTCAGGTTTAAATAGATGTTTAAATCTTCCCTGTGGTTTTAACCATTCAGTTATTGGTTTCTTTTCCTTTGGAATGTAGTTTATCTTGTAAACTCCATTTTCAACTTCATAAAGCGGCCAGAAGCAAGTATCAACAGCAGCCTTTATAACTTCAAGTTCAGTTGCTGTGTCAATTCTCCAACCTCTTGGACATGGTGTTAGAACGTTCATAAACTTTGGTCCTTCAATACTGAATGCTTTTTCTGACTTATTATAAAGATCAAACATATATGGTGTTCCTGGAATTACCGGAACAGTTTGTGCAACATAGGGTATATGGTGAGATACCATAACCTCTGTTAAATCTTTTCTATACTGCTGTTTACCTGGTTTTACCTTTCCAGCAGGTGAAGTTGTAGTATCAGCACCCATTGGAGTTGCTGATGACCTTTGAATACCAGTGTTCATATATGCTCCATTATCATAGCATACATATAAAAGATCATGACCTCTTTCCATAGCCCCTGAAAGCGACTGAAGACCTATATCATATGTCCCACCGTCACCTCCAAAGGATATGAACTTATAGTCATCCTTAATCGTTCCCTTTCTTTTCATTGCTCTATATGCAGCTTCAGCACCGCTTCCTGTTGCAGCAGCATTTTCAAAAGCAGTATGAATCCATGAATCCTTCCATGCAGTATATGGATAAAGGCATGTTGAAACTTCAAGACATCCAGTTGCATTTGATATAACTGCCTTTTGATCATCCTTTAATGCTTTTAATATCCAATTAACTACCATTGGTGCACCACAGCCTGCACACATCCTATGTCCGCCTGTAAGTCTAACCTTCTTTGCTGAAAG
>JAOADY010000029.1 GCA_026417075.1 Caloramator sp. | reverse complement strand
TTTGTTGTTTGGATTTAATTTCATTAATCATGGGATACCTCCAAAATTTATTTCTATATATATAATTCTACATAAATTTTTAAAATCCTTTTTGCTACGCAAAAAAAGCTGCTGACAAAATTTGTTTGTCAACAGCCTGAAGTACTTTATATAAAAAGTACTTCTTATAAATAATCACATCTTTTCAAAAGCTGATTTATCTACTCCACATACAGGGCAAACCCAATCATCAGGAATATCTTCAAATTTTGTTTTAGGCGCAATACCATTATCTACATCTCCTACTTCTGGATCATAGACATATCCGCAGGCTGTACAAACATATTTATCCATATTGTTCACCTCCATTTTTATGTTATATTAACTATTTTTTTTAAATTTTAAATTTTAGTTCATTATATAACAATATTTAAAATTATTCAATAACATTCAAAATGTCTTTCTGTATTTTTCCATAATATCTTTAAATATATCTCCTGTAGTAGGAGGTGTAAAGGAAATAGCATTAGCTCCTGCTTTAATAGTTTCCCTTATAGTTTCCTCAGTAGTTCCCCCTGTTGCAATTATAGGAACATCTGGAAATTGTTCTCTTATCTTACTAACTATTTTTGGAGTATTTTTAGCACCAGACACGTTAAATATAGAAGCTCCTGCTTCAATTCTCGCCTTAAAATCCTCGTTTTCTGAAACAACTGTAACTACTATTGGTATATCAATAGTTTCTTTCATCTCTCTTATAGTTTCATTTAATGTTGGAGCATTTACTACAACCCCAATTGCACCTTGAAATTCTGCATCAAGAGCAAGATTGACAACTCTTTTTCCCATTGTTATTCCACCTCCAACTCCGCAGAATACAGGAACATCTGCAGCAATCATAATTGAATGTGTTATAACAGGCTGAGGAGTAAAAGGATAGACCGCAATCACCGCATCAGCGTTAGTATTCCTTATTACAGCCACATCAGTTGTAAAAACAAGGGATTTTATTCTCTTTCCGAAAATAAGTATTCCACTAGCTTCCCTTATTGCAAGAGGCAGTTCTATCATATGACTTCTAAGTGAACCCTTTATTTCAGGTATATATTTATTATTCATCATATCCCTCCATCAAATTAATTATATCTCAATCAATTTCCAATTTGAAGATTATATTCCTAAATAAGTAAACAATAGTTAACAATAGCATAATATTTTGTTTATTATTACAAATATTATAAATGGAGATGATTATGTGCCATTAAAACTATATTCTATATACTTTATCTTATATCTTTTTATTTTATCTTCTTCAATTTTTAACTTGGAGAACACAATCTATAATTTAAAAACTACACCTCAAATCACAAACAATAAAGTATGCCTTATTATTGTTGACGGTTTACGATATGATTATGTTCCGTATATGGAATACATTTCTTCATGCCTTCAAAGTAACAAAGCTGTACTATATAAATCCTTATCAGGCATACCTTCCTATTCTCGACCAGGATACGAAAGAATTTTAACAGGAAGCGAAACTGAAATAAACGGCATAGAAAGCAACAACAATAAAATATTATCTTTAACGCCAAATATATTTTCGCTTTGTAAAAATAAAAAATTTAAAACAGCCTGTTGCGCCTTTTATTGGTTTGAAGAACTTTATCCCTTTTTAATAGATTATAAATATTTGTACTTTTATAATGATAGTTTAGTTTTCAATAAAGCAGAAGAATTTATAAAAAAGTATAAACCTGAATTTATTGTAATTCATCCAATGGAAGTAGATAACGCTGGACACAAATTCGGCTCTAAATCATCAGAATATATCAATTCAGTAAAAAAAATAGATAAAAACATAAAAAAAACTTGGGATATAATAAAAAATTACAATTATATACTTTTAATAACCTCTGATCATGGTCATAAAGATGAAGGTGGCCATGGTGATAGCTGTGAACTATGTATTAATACTCCTTTAGTAATAATTAGTAATAACATTAAAAATCTAAATTTACAAGATAATAAAAGTAGTATCAGCCAAATAGATATTGCACCTACTATCTGCGATTTTCTCGGTATTCCAAAAACTATATATATGACTGGGCAGTCTTTAATTAAAAACGGATACAATATAAACGAATTAAGAAGCATTTTTACTTGTTACTATGTTAAAAATTTTAAAACCTTCTTTAATCTTACATCTACAATAACATATATAATAATTTCACTTTATACAGTAATTTATTTTTCATCCTTAATAACAACTATTAAAATCTTAAAAACATGAAAAAAGACGGCTAAAAACCGTCTTTTTTTTGGCTGCCGAGGTAGGACTCGAACCCACGAAATACCTGATCCAGAGTCAGGTGCCTTACCACTTGGCGACTCGGCATCATTATCATCTCGAACAGTTATTATTATATATACTCTTTTTATTATAGTCAAGCATTTTTTTAATTAAGCTGTAAAAAATCAATTTCTTTTCATTAACACAAAGCCCATAATGCTGATAACATAAATATCAAAAACTTTTCTGAAAGACATTAACTTGAAATAAAAATATAGTCTTTTGATTATTTTAGCCAGAAAAAACGCTTTTATAAATTAATATCTGCAATAAGTTTAAAAATTTATAAGCAAAAACTATTTGTACAGCATTATGGGTACAAATATAATTTATTTTATTAATATGCTTTTACCTCATAATCTTTTACTCTTCCAAAAACATCTTTAGTCGTTCTAATGTCAACACATATACCGTCTTCTTTATATTCTTCTCTTTCAACACATTTATTATCATAAAGATATGATATTATCTTTGTATCGCTATACGGAATAAAAAGCTTTGCTTCAACAAACTCTTTGTAAACTTCATTTTCAATCTTCTGCATAAGAACATCAAGATTTATTCCCTTTAATGCGGATATCTCAACTATATCGCTGTATTTACTCCTTAAAACTGATATATTTTCATTATCAGCTATATCAATTTTATTAAAAGCAAGTATTATCTTTTTATCCCCTGCTCCTATTTCCTTTAAAACCGAATTTACAGTTTCAATCTGTGCCTGTGCATTTTTATTTGAAGCATCAACAACATGAACTATTACATCGCTGTATATTACTTCTTCAAGAGTTGATTTAAAAGCCTCAACAAGTTCATGGGGAAGTTTTCGAATGAATCCTACTGTATCTGATAAAAGTACATCCTTTCCAGATGGAAGCTTTACGAGTCTTGTAGTAGTATCTAGAGTTGCAAAAAGCATATCTGCCTCAAGAACCTTTCTTTTATCAATTCCTGAAATCTCACAGAGCTTATTTCTTAAAGTAGATTTACCTGCATTTGTATATCCAGCAAAGGACACTACAGGTATTTCATTTGATTTTCTTTTTTCTCTTTGGAGATTCCTATTCTTCTTAATATTCTCAAGCTCCCTTTCAAGGTCATATATTCTATTTTTAATATGCCTCCTATCTATTTCAAGTTTTTTCTCTCCAGGGCCTCTTGTACCTATCCCTCCCCCTGTTCTTGACAAAACGCCTCCAAGCCCTATAAGCCTCGGAAGTCTATACTTTAGCTGTGCAAGTTCTACCTGTATCTTCCCTTCTCTCTGTCTCTTATACACATCT
>JAOADY010000028.1 GCA_026417075.1 Caloramator sp. | reverse complement strand
TTTGTTGTTTGGATTTAATTTCATTAATCATGGGATACCTCCAAAATTTATTTCTATATATATAATTCTACATAAATTTTTAAAATCCTTTTTGCTACGCAAAAAAAGCTGCTGACAAAATTTGTTTGTCAACAGCCTGACGGATAGTAAGCTATCCGTTATTTTTTTTGCATGCCATTATAAGACTTGTTGAAATAATTTCTGACATTTTCATTATAAAGCTCAGCCGTGTATTTCTTATTGTAAATAAATCGCTATTATCTATACTGTCTACAATTCCAACAATAGATATGTTGCCAACATAGGGGAGTGCTTTCCCTACCCCCTTTCCTGGATGTACAGGTCCTAATTTAACTTGAATATCACCAATACATTCTTCGTATCCAAGACATGCATCAATAGCAATGATGAAATGCATAGGATAATTTTTCTTTATATTAATTAGTATAGATTCAAGATTAATTGCATGGGCAGGACTATCAAGAGTTCCAATTACAGGATATGGGAAATTGCTTTTTGTAAGTGCAGTTCCAACTAATGGTCCAAGACAATCACCGATACATTTGTCGGTACCAATACAAAGAATAAGGGTTTTTTCCTCAATAAATTGAGAAATATAATCAGACAAAGCATTACATGCGTCATCTTCAAGATAATTTACACGAAGCCCAAGGCTATCTGCATTTTTATTGAACAAATAATTCACCCCCATGTTTATATATATAGTTAAGGGTGAACTTTTTATTACTAAAATTATGTATAGTGGTTTAAAAAAATGGCATACTATTAATTGATACAGTCCAATATGTTTCTAAAGTAAAATATAGTATTAATTTAAAATAAAAGATAAATTTTACAATACTATATTTCTTAAAATTTATGAAAAAAGGAGGCAAATATGAAAAAAACTATTCTTAGTGCTCTAATAGTTATAATTACTTTGATTACAGTCGTTGCTATGAATACCTTTAAAAAGGATTATACACCTCAAACCTATAATATTATAGATGATGAGGTACAGCAAAATAATATGTCAGATGGAACTGGATATATATTTGATGACTTTGGTAAGGGAATTAATCTGCCTTTAAAGTGAATACTCCTATTTTTAATAAAAAAGTTTTGTGAAAAGGTAACTTTTGATTGTCACATTTTCTATCTGAAAAAGCAGATAATTTTTTTAAGGGTTAATTAGTTTTGTTTTTGCTACATATTTCTCTTAATTTTTCCTTATCCCAAAGATTTATTTGATTAGTATTTCTTATTGCTCCCATGATATTTTCTTTTATATCAGGTATATCATGCCTCATATTTTTTATAAAGTTTTTAAAGTATTGGC
This sequence comes from Caloramator sp., assembly GCA_026417075.1. GTDB lineage: Bacteria > Bacillota > Clostridia > Clostridiales > Caloramatoraceae > Caloramator_B. The sequence continues at coordinate 1,317 of JAOADY010000028.1, read as the reverse complement.
GGTTTGTATTTCCGTTAGCAGGGCAGGGATTTTTAACTATAGGGAGTTTTAACTTTTTTATTTCTCCGTATATATCTATTTCTTCAACGTAAACGAAGGGACGTATTAAATAAATATCCTTCTTATCAAGGTGTACCACAGGGGAGAAGGTATTGATTCTTCCTTCAAAGAAAAGGGACATTAAAAAAGTTTCAACAACATCATCACTGTGATGTGCATAAGCTACTTTATTATATCCCATAGCCTTTGCTGCGTTGTTTAGAGCTCCTTTTCGCATATTTGCACAAAGGGAGCAGGGGTTTTTTTCCTTTCTTGCTTCAAATATTATTTTGCCAATTTGTGTATCAACTATATTGTAAGGGACATCTATATCTTTACAATATTTTATAAGCTCCTCAGGGTTATAATTATCAAAGCCAAGGTTTATGGTTATAGCGCTAAGCTCAAACTTTTCAGGAGAAAACCTTTGGTATTGTTTTAAGGCATATAATAAAAGCATACTGTCTTTACCTCCTGAAAGTCCAACGGCTATTTTATCGTTATCCTGTATCATGTTGAAATCCTGTATTGCACGGCGCATTCTTCCGAGTATCTGTTTCAAATTTAATACCTCCTCAAACGCTTATTTAAAATAGAAGCAGTATATTTTATAGGTTTATTGCTTGAATTAATATTAGAAAAAAGGTATAACCTATGTGGCTGCAATTAATTATATATTAAAATCCTTTTCTATTAAAGCATAACATATAAAATATAATATTTGCACAGCATAGAGAATGAAAGAATACAATAGAAAAAACGAGGTAGAATATGATAATTAAAAATATAGTGGCATAATGAAGATTGAATTATAGTGATATATTATGTATACTTAATGTTGTCGCTAAAAGGTGCGGCAAGGAAAAGGGAGCATAGCTCAGCTGGGAGAGCATCTGCCTTACAAGCAGAGGGTCATAGGTTCGAGCCCTATTGTTCCCACCATATATGCCGGCTTAGCTCAATCGGTAGAGCAACTGACTTGTAATCAGTAGGTTATTGGTTCGATTCCGATAGCCGGCTCCATATTCGGAGGGATTCCCGAGCGGCCAAAGGGGGCAGACTGTAAATCTGTTGTCAGTGACTTCGATGGTTCGAATCCATCTCCCTCCACCAAAAAGACGCAAATAGCGTCTTTTTTTTATTGTATATTGAATACCACGGGTTAAGCCCGTGGTTCCAAAAGGCTTATAGCTATGAGTAGAAAAAATTAACCTCCTCTGATAGAATGTTTATGGGTTTGCCGACCATAACCAAATCAAAGGAGGAAAATCCATATGG
>JAOADY010000027.1 GCA_026417075.1 Caloramator sp. | reverse complement strand
GGTGCTAATACATCTTCCACAAAGTACACATTTTTCCTGATCCCTTACAACTGATACTGAAGAATCATCTATAGAACCTTTTGTTTTTTCCCCCTCATACTTAATATCTCTAATATTTAATTCTTTTGCTAACTTTTGAAGTTCACAATTTTCACTTCTAATACATGTAGTGCATTCTCTTTTATGATTTGAAAGTAAAAGTTCAACTACGGTCTTTCTTGCATCTCTAACTTTTTGAGTATTAGTCTTAACATCCATATTATTTTCAGCAACAAGTGCACAGGATGCTATAAGCCTTGACCCTACTTCAACAAGGCAAACACGACAAGAAGCAGGATTATTAACATCCTTAAGGTAGCAAAGAGTAGGTATTTCAATACCTATTTTTCTTGCAGCCTCAAGTACGGTTGTGCCCTTTGGTACTTCAAGTTCTATACCATCTATTTTAAACTTAACCATTTCCATAACATTCACCTCTCATTTGCTCCATTATTTCTTAATTATTGCCTTGAAAGGACATTTTTCCATACAAGCTCCACATTTTACGCACTTATCCTGATTAATCTCAAAATGCTCTTTAACTTTTCCTGTTATAGCACCAACAGGGCATGCCTTTGCACAAATACCACATTTTTTACATACATTATCTACTATTGTGTATCTCATAAGAGCCTTACAAACTCCCGCTGGGCACTTTTTATCAACAACATGAGCTATATATTCATCTCTGAAATATTTTAATGTTGAAAGCACAGGATTGGGAGCTGTTTGTCCAAGACCGCAAAGTGCAGATGCTTTAATTTCTTTTGCTAATTCTTCAAGTTTATCAATATCTTCCAACGTTCCTTTACCCTGAGTTATTTTTTCAAGTATTTCAAGCATTCTCTTAGTTCCTATTCTGCAAGGTGTACATTTTCCACAGGATTCATCTCTTGTGAAATCAAGAAAGAATCTCGCAACATCTACCATGCAGTTATCTTCATCCATAACTATCATTCCACCAGATCCCATCATTGAACCAAGAGCTATAAGCGTATCATATTCAATAGGAGTATCAAGATGCTGAGCAGCTATACAACCTCCAGATGGTCCTCCAGTTTGAACTGCCTTAAATTTTTTGCCCTTTGGAATTCCTCCACCTATCTCAAATATTATTTCTCTTAATGTTGTACCCATTGGTATTTCAACAAGTCCTGTATTTGTAATTTTCCCTCCAAGAGCAAATACCTTTGTCCCTGAACTCTTTTCAGTACCAATGCTTCTAAACCATTGAGAACCATTTAATATAATAGCTGGTATATTAGCATAGGTTTCAACATTATTTATTACAGTTGGCTTTTTCCATAATCCTGATTGTGCTGGGAAAGGTGGCTTTGGTACAGGCATACCACGTCTTCCTTCGATTGACTGCATTAGGGCTGTCTCTTCTCCACATACAAACGCTCCAGAACCTAACCTTAATTCTATATCAAAACTAAAGCCTGTCCCAAGAATATCGTCACCTAAAAGACCATATTCCCTTGCCTGCTTAATTGCAACTTCAAGTCTTTGAACTGCTATAGGATACTCAGCTCTTACATATATAAATCCTTTACTTGCACCAATTGCATATCCTCCTATTGCCATAGCTTCGAGTACAGAATGCGGATCCCCTTCAAGAACTGAACGATCCATAAAAGCACCTGGATCCCCTTCATCAGCATTACAAATTATATATTTTTGATCTGCCTTTTCTTTTGCAGTCAATTCCCACTTTAAACCCGTTGGGAAGCCTCCGCCTCCTCTACCTCTTAATCCTGATTCTTTTACAACTTTTACAACTTCTTCAGGTGTCATTTCTGTTAAAACTTTTTCAAGAGCCTTGTATCCATCAAAAGCAATATATTCATCTATATTTTCAGGATCAATAACACCACAGTTTCTAAGCGCTACTCTATATTGCTTCTTATAAAATCCAAAGTTATTTAATGATTTAATTCTATCATCTTCCATGGCTTCATGATAAACAAGCCTCTTTAAAATTCTACCTTTTACAAGATGTTCTTCTACAAGCTCAGGAAGATCTTCTGGTTTTACTTTGCTATAAAATGCCCCTTCAGGATAAACAATAACGATTGGACCTAATTCACAAAGTCCAAAACAACCTGTTCTAACAACTTCAATTTCATTTTCAATACCATGCTTTTTAATTTCATTTTTTAAATTCTCTAAAATAACCATTGATTCTGATGAAGTACATCCTGTACCACCACATACTAATACCTGTGAACGATAAAACGCCATAGCTTACCCTCCCATCAATCGTTTTGTACTGAATAATCATTCAATACTTTCCCATCAACAACGTGCATAACATATTCATCAACAACTTTACCTTCAACTACATGTTCTTTTACGATTCTTCTTGCTTTTTCAGGAGTCATTTTTATATATGTTACCTTTTCTTCTCCTGGCTTTATAACTTCAACAATAGGTTCAAGTCTGCAAAGTCCAATACATCCAGTCTGTGCAACAATAACATCGGAAAGTCCAAGTTTGCTTACTTCATCCATAATAGCCAAAAGAACAGGTCTTGCACCAGCTGCTATTCCGCAAGTTGCCATTCCAACAACTATTCTTGTTGTAGTTCTATCTTTTCTTTGATTTACAACATCAAGGGTCTTTTTTCTTATTTCCTCAAGTTCCTTTATTGTCTTCATTAATATACACCTCCACCGATTTCTTCAATACCTTCTTTTATATATTCTTTAATCCATTGAAGTATGTTTGGCAATGTCAAATCTTCCCCAATCACCTTTTTTATCTCTCTGCTGTCAAAAATAAATTCCTTATCATTTACAACGTGTCTATATTCAATATCTAATTGAGGATAAAGCAAAATACTTACAATAGTATCCTCTATTCTTCCTAATGGAGCTCTATCTATATGACTGTATTTCATTAAAGCTTCTATTTCAGTACCTTTGCCCTTTTTAGATTTAATATTCAACCTTCCTTCACACCTTAAACAAGCAGCTTCGAATAGCGGAATTCCAAGACCAACTTTTCTCGTTTTACGTGAAGTCACAAAGGGATCCTTTACTCTTTCTATATCTTGCTCATCAATACCGCATCCATTATCTTTTACAATTATTTTTAATATATCATTATTTTTATCTTCTATAATTTCAAGACATATAAGAGTAGCCTTCGCACTAATCGAATTTTCAATTATATCCATAATATGAAGAGATAATTCTCTCATTTTATTTTATTCCTGCTCATATTCTTTTAATATACCTGGAACATCGTCTGGAGTTAACCTACCATAAACTTTATTGTCAATCATCATAACAGGTGCAAGTCCGCATGCACCAAGACATCTTGTAGCCTCTAATGTAAATTTACCATCCTTTGTTGTATCATTGACTTCAACATTAAGCTCTTCCGATATTTTATCAATGATTTGCTGTGCTCCCTTTACATAGCATGCTGTACCAAGGCAAACTCTTATTATATGTTCTCCCTTTGGTTTTAAAGAGAAAAATGAATAGAATGTTGCAACTCCATAAATCTCTGATATAGGAATATTAAGTTCAACTGAAACTTTTTTAAGTACATCCTCAGGAAGATAACCATAGACGTTCTGTATTTGCTGCAAAACAGGCATTAATCCACCCTTAACATCCTTATAGCTGTTTATAATTTCTAAAGCCTTTTCTAATCTGTCATCTTTTTCATTACATCCACAATTGCAGCAACATTTTTGCTCATTTGGCATGAATACCTCTCCTTTCGTTTGTTAATTATTAAACAATTATGAATCTGATTGATTATTTTATATAAGACTGGCTAATAAAATCATATAATGACTTTAATAAAAATAATTCATTAGCCAGATTTTCAAACCCTGATATTTTGTCATTCTTTTCTAAGCAAATTATATATTTTTCTAAATTCTGAATTATCATTTCATTTGAAACTTTAAAATTTCCTATAATTTTTTTATCTGCTTTAGAGTTGTTAATCTTATTTGCTGTTTGTTTTAAAAGCTCTGTATAGTTTTTCATATTTTCTATAATATCATTATCCATTTTTTTAGAATCCGAATTAATAAAAACTATTTGATATTTAATAATGTTAATTACATTCTTTATGTATTCATTTATCATCATTGCTATGTCATCATCATTATCTATAATCCCTATAAAACATTCTTTTATTATATAATCATATTTAAATTCTTTAAACTTTTTTTTCAACTCTGTAAAATCATCTTTTTCAGATATTCCAGCGATTATTCTATATATATCGTTATCCTTAACTATGACACAATTAATACCTAAATCAATTAATGCTTTTTTTAATACCTCTGCATTAGCTTTATTTGTAAATACTCCCATTTGAATATAATATACATTATAGATATGGTTATTTGTATTTATAACATTAACTGCCTTTTTTGTTTTCTTTAAATCGTTATTACTAAGAGGAATTATTACATATCTAGCAAGAATATTTCCAAAAACAATTGCAAACAATGGTAATACGACAACAAACATTATAATTATCTTCACATTCTTAGAACCTTTAAGCTTATTTAAAACTTGTGTAAGAGTATATTTCATAATAACACCGCCCCAACACTCATAAAACCCAAGCCCATTTAATTATATCAAAATTTTAAGTATATTAAAAGTTTTTTTATTTCAAAAAATTTATTTTAAATAAATTAAAAAAAAGATACCTTTAATTGGTATCTTTTTAATTGATTATTCTAGTTGCTCCTCTATATCTTGAAGCATAATAATTATCTGATAAACTTGTTGTAACAACGCGTCCCGCACCAGAGGATGCATGAATAAACATATTATTCCCTATGTAGATACCAACATGGGAAATGCCCGAAGAACCAGTTTCAAAGAACACAAGATCCCCTTTTCTTAAGTTTTCTTTTGATACTGCAAGTCCAATCTTTGATTGTTCCGATGCTGAATGCGGAAGATTAATTCCCACTACTTTATAAACATACATAGTAAATCCTGAACAATCAAAAGCATTAGAAGAAGAAGAGCCATAAACATATCTTACATTTAAATATTTCTTTGCATAATTTATAAGTCTCTCAATATCACCTTCACCAAGTACAGACCCTGAGCCTCTAGAATAAGATATTCCTCTTTTCTTAATATTTTTGATTGTTTTCTTTTTCAAGGACTTCTTTTTTACTTTTTTGGATTTTTTCTTATTGCTTGAAGTTTTAATCACCGTTTTTTTGCGATTTGCTTTAGAATTTGAAGACTTAGCCAATGCTTTCAGATCAATTATTGGTGCGATTAAGAATAAAACCAAAGTTAGAATTAGAATAAATTTACGCTTTTTCATTATTTCTCTCCTTCCTGCCTCCGAAGTTAGCTGACGGGTTTGGGAGAAGGATTCCCTACCGGCAAAAGCCAGATTCACCCCTTATCTGGTTCCTCCGTACTCTTTTCGAGATTCGGCAATAAAATATTCAATAATATTCTAAACTAAAAATTAACTTTTTTCAATCACATTATAATTTTTTAATATGTAAATTATTACTATTTTATTTCTTTTTTATATATAACCATATTTTTATTATTTGATATCATTCCCTTAATAGTTCTAAGCATTTTATAATTATTTTTATCCCAAAAATGCTTACCAGAAATATTTTCATCCTCAACAAGAGCACAAAAAATATTTACAGAATAATTATTAAAAAAATATTCTTCTATAGATTTTAAGATGCTCGTACCTAACCCCCTCATTCTAAATTTCTTTAATATAATTATTGACATCATCCAAAGTTCATTTTGTATATTATTTTCAATTCTTCCTTTGATTATTCCAATCAGTTTTTCTTTAATAAAAATCCCACAAAAAAATTCTAAAGAATTAGTTAATGATTCTAAATACCTCTCCATTATATCATTATAAGTAAGACGGTTATCTTTTCTAAAAGTTTTAAAATTTTCTTCAGAATGATTAATACAATAAAGAGCATCATTTAAATCTTCTACTTTTATATTTCTAATTATATAATTATCATTTACTATCTCTATCGAAATCAAAAGTCCTCAGCTCCTAACGCTCCTTTTAAATTAGACTAATTTAAAAAATTTATATATAACTTTTAATTCTATATAACATTTCAAATTCCTTTTTAATTTTCTATTTTTTAATAATTATATTCTATGTTATAGCCCACCATATTTTTTAAATATACACCTGTATTTAATGTCCAATAATATATTAAAAAATTTACCTAAAAAGAAGCTTAAGCAAGCACATACAACATTTAACAAAAATTATTAGGCTTTAAAGAGGTTAATATAAAAAATTATAAATAAAGACAGGTATTTTCATAAAATACCTACCCGCCAATTTACAAAGAGCCTAAAAGCTTAAAAATATGCATAAAAAAACCTCGGTATAATACCGAGATTAATTTCACTTTGGTGCGGTCGGGGGGACTTGAACCCCCACCCTCATCGGACATGCCCCTCAAACATGCGTGTCTGCCGATTCCACCACGACCGCATTAGGAAACTTATTTTGTAAACAATATATATTAATTAAGTATGCCACTGAAGGTTAGACGCATAAATGCACATATTTATCAATCTGCCACCCTCGCTCGACACAATTGATTATATCAAACACATAATATTATGTCAATAAAATTTTATAATTTTTTAATTCCCTCCTATATTTATTAACAAATATATAAAGAAAAAATGCCTATCTCCACCATCTCAAACTATAAAAATATATTTAATGATATTTTTAAAACTTAATAAATATAGTTGTATATTCTATAGTTTTGTTTTACCTTTTTTATATATCTTTTAGTTTCATTAAATGGAATTTTATCAGTTTTTAACCTAGCTTCATTTTTATTATCTTTAAGCCATTTTCTTACATTGCCTTCTCCCGCATTATAAGCAGCAAGCACACAATCTAAGTTTCCATTAAAATCATTAAATAATTTAGAAAGATAAAAGCATCCATATTTTATATTTATTTCTGGATTAAAAAGCATATCCTTTGAAAAATTCTTATCTCCCAAAAGCCGCGCAATGTAAGCTCCGGTACCTGGAGTAATCTGCATAAGTCCAATTGCTCCTTTATTTGATATTGCATATAATTTAAAGTTGCTTTCTGCTTTAATTAAAGAATATATCAAATATGGATCTAATTCATATTTAATAGCATATTTATTTATTGTATTTTTATAATATATTGGATAAAATTTTTTTAATACACTTTTAAAATTTATTAAAACTAAAAATATGAAAAAAATAATTATTAATTGAATGATTTTTTTATTCATTTACTCCCCCCGAAAATTATTTCTTTTAAAATGTTATATACCTGATTTTTTGTATGCTCTCTGCTACCATTGTTATCAATAATATAATCCGAATATTTTTTTTTCTCTTCAAAACTCATTTGAGATGATATTCTTTTATAGGCTTCATTCAAAGATATATTGTCCCTTTTTATAAGTCTTTTTATCTGTACATCTATATTTACATAAACAAGAAGAACAATATCCACTATACGATAAAGTCCAGTTTCAATAAGTAAAGGAGCATCAATTACACACAGATTAAATCCCTGTTCTTTAATTTCTTCAACTCTTTTCTTTATTTCATCTATTATTTTAGGATGCATTATTCTATTTAATTTCTCAAGTTTATCTTTTTCAGAAAAAACTATATTGCCAAGGCTTTTTCTATTTAATGTCCCATCTGTATTTAAAACTTCTTTCCCAAATTCCCTTTCTATTTCCTTTAATGCTTCACTGCCTTTATAAACAATTTGATGTGAAATGATATCTGCATCGATAATAGGAATTCCTTCTTCTTTTAAAATATCAGAAACAAAACTTTTACCTGAAGCTATTCCTCCAGTAAGTCCAATTATTTTCATATACTCACCTACTTTGCTTCATACCAGTCATTGCCCCATTTAACATCAACTATTAAAGGCACTAATAGCTTAACTGCACCTTCCATTTCTTTTTTAACCAAATCCGAAACATATTGAAGTTCATCTTTATGAACTTCAATTACAAGTTCGTCATGCACTTGTAGCAATAATCTTGACTTTAATCCTTCACTCTGAAGCCTTTTGTCTACATTAACCATTGCTATTTTTATAATATCCGCTGCTGAACCTTGTATCGGAGTATTCATAGCCAATCGTTCTCCAAAAGCTCTTAATGTTTTATTACTTGAATTAAGTTCTGGAATATATCTAATCCTATTTAAAATAGTTTTTACATATCCATTTTTTCGTCCTTGTTCAATTGCTGTATCAAGATATTTTCTTACACCTTCATATCTTTTAAAATAATTATCAATATATCTTTTTGCCTCTTTTCGGCTTATCTTTAAATCCTTAGATAAACTAAAATCACCAAGCCCATAAACTATTCCAAAATTTATTGCTTTTGCTCTGCTCCTCTGCAAAGCTGTAACTTCTTCTATAGGTATCTCAAAAACTTCAGAAGCAGTTCTTTTATGGATATCCTCATTATTAATAAATGCCTCTATTAAATTCGCATCCTTAGATACATGAGCAAGTACTCTTAATTCTATTTGAGAATAATCAGCAGAAAGAATAACATAATCCTTTGTTGAAGGTTCAAATGCTTTTCTTATCTGTCTCCCTTGCTCCATTTTTATTGGTATATTTTGCAAGTTAGGCTCTGTACTTGATATTCTACCTGTTGCTGTTACAGTTTGATTAAAGTTTGAATGAATTTTTTCATCTTCAAAGATACATGAAATCAGTCCATCTACATAAGTAGATTTTAGCTTTACAAGTTGCCTGTAACTTAATATTTTCTCTATAATTTCATTTTTATCATAAAGTTCATCAAGCACTTCCGCATCGGTTGAATATCCTGTCTTTGTCTTTTTAATTACTGGAAGGTTAAGTTTTTCAAATAATATCACTCCAAGCTGCTTTGGAGAATTTATATTAAATTTTTCACCTGCAATATTATATATTTCTTTCGTTAACCTATCAATTTCATCGCTCAATTGTAATCCTATTTCATTTAAAGTTTTTTTATTTACTTTAAACCCCCTCAGTTCTATATTAGATAAAACCTTTATAAGGGGCATTTCTACTTCAAAAAATAACTCAGTCATTTCATATTTGCTAATTTCATTGAGCATATTTTCTTTAATACTATCAAAATTATCAATAAATAAGGCGGCAATCTTTTTACTATCATCGTATTTTTCATTATATGTTATTCCGGTAAAATTCTTTAAAATCTTTTCTAATTCATAACTATTTTCTGAAGGATTCAATATGTAAGCTGCAATTTCTGCATCAAAGCAAAGATTATTTAACTCAATTCCTTTATGATTTAAATAATTATACACCTGTTTTGCACTATAAGTATTTTTAACTATATGAGCTGATTCAAATATATCTTTAAAAGCCGCTATATGATTTTCAGGTACAAAATATCCACCATCAATAATCATTCCATCAACGCTTTTATCGCTTTTTAAAAATATAAAATTAAACACTTTCTCTTCTTTAATCTTTTCAATAATCTCAATTTGTTCATCAAAAATTTTAATTTTAAAATCTAAATATGTAAGTTTATTGTTATACTTTTCCACAAAAATATTATGTATTTTATTCATAAGGCTATTAAATTCAAGTTTAGAAAATATTTCTTTTATCCTAGATACATCACAATCTTCAGTTTTTATTTTCTTTAAATCAATATCTATGGGAACATTTCTTTCAATAGTTGCAAGTCTTTTGCTTAAAAACGCCTGTTCTTTATATTTAATTAAGGATTCCTTAAGTTTTTTACCAGAAATACTATCAGTATTGTTAAAGATATTTTCAAGAGTTTTGTATTCGTGCAAAAGTTTAAGGGCTGTCTTTTCTCCAACTCCAGGAACTCCTGGAATATTATCTGAAGAATCCCCCATAAGTCCTTTTAAATCAATAATGCCCTTTGGTTCAAGCCCATACTTTCCCATTAAAAATGTTTTATCATATATATCAGTTTCTGTTATACCTTTTTTGGTTATTACAACCTTAGTAAAATCAGAAACTAATTGAAGAGCATCTCTATCTCCAGTATATATTATTACTTCTAAATCATTGCTTTCATATTTTTTCGCTATTGTTCCTATAATATCATCAGCTTCATAGCCTTCAAGTTCAAATATTCCTATATTAAAAGCATCAAGAAGTTCTTTAACTGGTTCAAATTGAGCAGCAAGCTCCTCAGGCATTTTCCTCCTTCCTGCTTTATAATCAGCATATACCTCATTCCTAAATGTAATTTTAGCTTTATCAAAAGCAGCAGCAATATAATCAGGCCTTATTTCATCATAAATTTTCAAAAGCATAGTTGTAAAACCATAAATCGCTCCCGTTGGTTGTCCCTTAGTAGTGATCATAGGAGGAAGGGCATAAAAAGCTCTATTTAGCAAACTATTGCAATCGAGTATAACAAGTTTTTTCTTTTTCATAAAAATCTCTCCTAATCTTTTTGAAAGTAAATCCTATTTACTAATATAAATACATTATATAAAAAAAAACAAATATATAAAAGCATAATAAAAATAGCCCTAAAGGGCTATTTTACAGGCTGTTGACAAACAAATTTTGTCAGCAGCTTTTTTTGCGTAGCAAAAAGGATTTTAAAAATTTATGTAGAATTATATATATAGAAATAAATTTTGGAGGTATCCCATGATTAATGAAATTAAATCCAAACAACAAA
>JAOADY010000024.1 GCA_026417075.1 Caloramator sp. | reverse complement strand
TTTGTTGTTTGGATTTAATTTCATTAATCATGGGATACCTCCAAAATTTATTTCTATATATATAATTCTACATAAATTTTTAAAATCCTTTTTGCTACGCAAAAAAAGCTGCTGACAAAATTTGTTTGTCAACAGCCTGTAGGACACTATGTCCTGCTTTTTAATTTATAAAAATCTTTTATATCAATGTATAATTATAATAAGCATCAAAAAATCTCCGTATTCACAATCATTTATCCTTTGATAAAATAAATCCAGTAGGGTAAGCTATAAAGCCTTCTACTGGATTTATTCTTTTTTTATATATTTAATTATATATTTAATTTTATAAAGGGTATCTTTATATGCGTCTTTTTTAACGACTATATATAATTCGCATTTCAAATTATTTATAACCATTTTTTTCTCTTAAAATAAACAAATAAACCTGCTGATATAAAAAACATAAGAAAAAGAGAATAAAAATATCCATATTTCCAATTATATTCTGGTATCTTAAAGTTCATACCATATATACCTGTTATAAGAGTAAGGGGTGAAAAAAACATCGCTATAATTGTAAAAAGTTTCATAAGCCCATTTGTTTTATTGGACATTTCCGCTTCAAAGGCTTCTCTAACAAGAACAATATACTGAATAAGACTCTCAAGAGAAAACATAAGCTTATCTATTTTTAAGTTTATTTGATTAAAGTATCTAATACATTCTTTTTCAATTATATTGTTTTCATTACAGAGCAAATTATCTCCTATGTATCTTAAAGGAGCAACACATCTTCTTAATGTATGTACTTGATGTCTCAGATGCAAAAGCGCTTGAAGAAACTGTCCATCAGGATTTTTCATCATCTGTATTTCAAGAGCATCAGCAGTATTTTCAAGCTTGTTTATAATCTCATAATCATTTAATATAAGTCTATCTAAAATGTAGTATAAAAATTTCGATGGAGATTTTTCCTTCGAAAAAAATATGCTATTCTTATAATTTATTATTTCATCCTGAAGTTCATTTAAAATTTTAACGGTATTTTTTGATACTGTAACTATATAGTTTTTCCCTAAAAATATATTAAATTCATCAGGTTTTACTACTCCATTTTCATGTTTAAGGGAATTTAGCACAAGAAAAGTATAATTATCATAAAAATCCACCTTTGCAAACTGGCTTACACTTTCACATTCACTTAATGTATCATATTCAAAGTTGAAAAGATTTTTATTAATTTTTTTTAATTCATCTGGATTCATATCAATCCAATAAAAACATTTACTATTAAAATCTATTTCATCATATTCGATTTTATTCACTTCATTATCAATAGAATAAACATTCATTAAATCTCACCAGTTTTAATTATTCCCTTTTCAGTTATCAAATAATCCATATTTATATCACATGACTCATGAAATACATCATCAACAACTTGAAAACTATAACATACACCTGCTTTTATTCCTTTATAATCCTTCAAAAATCTATCATAATATCCCGCTCCATAGCCTATCCTAAAACCATTGTAATCATATGCAACCCCTGGAACAAAGATAATATCAATTCTGTTTTTATCTAAAACCTTATTCCCCAAAGGCTCAAGTATTCCATAGTTTCCAACTTCAAGCTCATTTATGTCTTCAATCATACAAGGTAAAAGTTTCCTATCTTCTTTTATAGTTTTAGGAAGTACAACTATTTTTTTGTCTTCTATCCCTTTTTTTATTAAATCGTTAATTCTAACCTCACTTTTTATATTGCTATAAAGCATAATAGTATTAGAAATTTGATATTTTGTCCAATTTATAACATTTTTAACGATTTGTCTGCTTAACTTGTTAAGTTCATCATAATCAAAACTATCCCTTAACTCAATCATATTTTTTCTAATTTCTTTTTTCATATATTTCACCTTTAAAATTAATGCTTATGTTTATTACAATTGCAGTTATGCTCTATACAGCTACATCTATCATTTTTATGAATAATATTATTATATTCTTTTTCATCTATGATTTTTATATTTTTAAGCTGTGATCTTAAATTTTCCTTAACTGATTCTACATAAAGCTTTCTTAACTCATATTGTTCTTTTTTTTCTTCTTCTGTCAGCCCTTCTTTAGTCTGCTTTTTATACAATTCATTAATTCTTTGTATTTGTTCTTTTGTTACCATAATATCATCCTCTCCTAAATACGTACTTATATAATAATGGTATTAACGAAACTATTATAACCAAACATAACGATAAAATAAACCGTTTAGAATGTATATCTACAATATTATTTCCAAGGTATGTATAAACAAAGGCTCCCGGTACGCTCCCAATAAATGTTCCAAAAGCAAAACTCATAAATTTTATATTTGAAAGCCCTGAAACATAACTTATTGCATCAAACGGAAATATTGGAACCATTCTAAGAGCTGCAATATATAATGTACCTTTATTTTTAATCTTATTTTCAATAGTCTCTATCCTATCACCAAATAGCTTTATTGCAAAACTTCTACCAGCATATCTTGAAATAAGAAAAGCTACTATTCCACTCATCGTTACTCCAATGCAGGTTAGAATTGTACCTAAAAAAGTACCAAAGGTAATTCCCGAAGCTATGGCAAATACACCAGCTGGAAGAAGAAAAAGCGAACGTATTGAACTTAACATCAAATATATAGGAATAGCCAAATTTCCATAAGACTTTATAAAGTTTCTGAAAAGCTGAGGATTTTTTGTAACTGATGAAATATCCTTTCTAAAAAAAATAACTATTCCAATTAAAATTAACAAAAAAAATAAAGAAATAATATTGTTCTTTTTCATTCAATCATCCCTAACATTTTATATAAATATATTATGCGATATTTAACCTATTTATCAAGCCAAATTGTTTTTAATGGAGAATATATCCTTTTACCATATTTTTGTTCACTCTTCATAATTACCACCCTATCAAAAAATATCTCTTTGTTAAATAAATCCTTTGATTTTTTTGAAAGCTCATCGAAGGTTATTTTAAGCTCAACATCCTGTGCAATAGTAACATGAGGTATATATTTATTTTCCAATTTAAATCCATACAATGCTGTAGTTTCATCAACAATCTTTGAAAGATTCATGATATTATCTAATGGATAGTTTGCTTTTAAATATATAGTTCTTATTGTTTTTCCAATTCCAAAGGCTCCAATATCAGAAAAATTAAGCTTGAAACTTTTAAAATCATGCAATTTATCATTTAAATCACAAAATATAGAATCAATAGTCTTTAAGTCAGTTTCTCCTAAAAATTTAATTGTAAGATGAAAATTATCAATATATTTGAATCTTCCTGAAAAACTATTTTCTCTGATTAATTTTTGAATCTTTACAATTTCTTCCTTTGTATTTTTATCAAATTCAAGAGTAATAAATGTTCTCAAATTATCCTCCCCTTTATATTAATATTTCCCTTATGTATTAAGTTACCCGAAAAAATCATTATAATCAACTTAAACATTGCTAAAAAATGGGCTGTCGCACTAAGAAATTTACATACAATATATTGACTTGCATATTAAAAATTAACACAATATATTGTAGTATTTATTCTTAATGCGTCAGCCCCTATATAAAATTTTTTTAATATTACTACTTCCTTATCATATTTATAATTAAAAATCCTCTCTTATATTTAAAAGGCTACTATCAAGTTTATGAGTAGCATCCACAAAGCGCACTATACCAGTTTCATATCTCATAACTACTGAATGAGTTTTTACAATATCCTGCTTATAGGTTATTCCTTTTAAAATATCACAATCAGTAATTGCAGTTGCTGCAAAATATATATCCTCTTTAGTTATAAGGTCATCAATTCCTAAAACTCTATTAATATCATCTATTCCTGCTCTCTTACACATTTCAATCTGTCTTTCATTTTCAGGAAGAAGCTTCACTTGAATCTCCCCATGAAGGCATTTTAAAGCCGCAGCAGCAAGTACCCCCTCTGGCGCACCACCTATACCAATAAGCATATCAACACCTGTATCTTCAAAAGCTGTTGCAAGAGCAGCTGCGACATCCCCTTCTTTAAAAAGTTTAACCCTTACTCCTATTTCCCTTGCTTCTTTTATTAGTTTTTCATGCCTTTGTCTATCCTGTATCATAACTGTAATCTCTGTTACATCTTTATTTAACGAATCTGCTATATTATAAATATTTTCTTTAAATGATGCGTTTATATCAATTGCTCCTTTAGCTTTTGGTCCTACCGCTATCTTTTGCATATATATCTGAGGCGCTCTGAATATTCCGCCTTTTTTAGAAACAGCAATTGCAGAAATAGCATTAGAACTTCCCTTTGCAACAAGTATTGAGCCATCTAAAGGATCTGCTGCTATATCAAATTCCTCCTGACCATCTTCCCACATCCCTACTTTTTCTCCTATATAAAGTATAGGAGATTTGTCAAGCTCACATTCCCCAATAACTACTCTTCCTTTAATAGGAAGAAGTTCAAAAGCATGTCTTACACCGTCAACCGCGGCCTTTTCTATAAGTTCAACACTCCCTCGTCCAAGAAGTTTAGAACAAGAAAGAGCCGCTGCTTCTGTAACCCTTACAATACCCATAGCAATATCATACCGTTCCATACAAAAACCTCCAAATTCAATTCTGATAAATATTATATCATATAGTAATTATATTTAAAATATATTACACATAAATTAAGCAAGTAGATTACTCTACTTGCTTAATTAGTTAATTTAAATATACATTTACATTAATCTAACAGGTATAATAATATCAAGCAAACCTATAACAAGTGCAGCTAAAATTGCTCCCCACAAACTAACAACTACTCCACCGACTATAAACTGAGTTAGATAAATTATTAATGCAGACACCAAAAAGCCTACAACTCCTCTCCCAAATGGAGAAGCATTAAAATTAAATGCAACAGATATTAAATAATCAATAATCGCAATAACAACAGCTGCCAGAAAAGCAGTCCAAAAACCTGCGACAAAAAAACCTGGTACTATATAGCTAGTCACGCTCAGTACAATTGCAGCAACAAAAAATCTAATTACGGCTGTCAAAAAACTTGGTCTCGATTTTTCAAATTGTTGTGTCAATTTAAATTCACCTCCTCAAATAGTTTTTACCAATACACAGAAAATATACAAAAAAAATCTACCCTATAAGGATAGATTTTAAACTTCATGGTAGTCCTAAGGGGACTCGAACCCCTGTTACCGCCGTGAGAGGGCGGCGTCCTAACCGCTAGACCATAGGACCATATTAAATTGGTAGTCCTAAGGGGATTCGAACCCCTGTTACCGCCGTGAGAGGGCGGCGTCCTAACCACTAGACCATAGAACCACTGACAAAATATAGTTTATCATATTTTATAATAATGTCAATACTTAGACATAAAAAAACTCCCAACATGCCGCTGTCTGTTAATTTCATACCCGCACTCTCTGCAGGTGGGTGTTCTGCAAAATATCTCTGCGATTCTAACAAATAGACGTGGCATCAATATTCTGACGCAAACTCCCTTAATTTATCTGTCGGTTGAAATTACAGACTCAACGAACATCTCAGGATTTTTGTATATTCATTATATCAAAAATTTTCATTGATGTTAATAGAAAATTTTTTCCATTTCATACACATAATAACTTTATCATTCAATTCTATTATTTATATACATCAACTAGCAATCCTTTTATCTCTTCGATCTTATCAGCAAATTCAATTGTACTTTTTTGGTTTTCTATAAGTTCCTTTGTAATTTCATCAAGCTTTTTATTTATTATTTCAATTCTTACACGTACCCCGTAATTAAATGGAGATGATTCTTTTTTTAATGTATAAACATTCTTTACGACAAAAGATAAATATTCCTGTATCTTCGCTTTATATATTTTGGCATCCTCTAAACTTCTCGTTGAAATTAATTTTTTACCAAGATTCTCTATTTCCTTTAACATATCCATAAGCCTTTGTTCCGTCTGATCCTTATTTGCCATATCAAGTGCTAAAGAAAAAGATTCTGATTTTATGTTTTTATTTGTAATACTATTGCTATTTTTAATATTTGATGTATTAACTGCTCTATTTACCCTCATATAACTTCCTCCAAAACTAATTCATTATATATATATCGTATATAATTTATTTTACTTAACAAAAAAGAGCAGAATTTCTGCTCTTTATCTTAATGTTTGTGCCACCTCTTTCATAAATTCTGGTACATTATTAAATTTTCTATAATTATTATTAAATTTCTCTAATAATTCATTAGCAGTTTCATAATATTTCTGCTTATCTTTCCATGTATTTATTGGATTAAGAATCTCATCAGGAACATTACTACATTTTTTTGGCATAAGCACCTTAAATATGGGATGTAGTTCATATTCAACATTATCAAGTTCTCCACTTATAGCTGCTCTTACCATGCTCCTTGTATAGGATAGTTTTATCCTTTCTCCAACGCCGTAGGAACCTTTTATCCATCCAGTATTAACAAGATAAACTTTTACATTATGCTTCTCAATTTTTTCACCAAGCATTTTAGCATAATGCAAAGGATTTAAAAGCATAAAGGGCTCTCCATAGCATGCTGAAAAAGTAGCCTGTGGTTCTTTAATTCCCCTCTCCGTTCCTGCAATTTTGCTTGTATAACCAGATACAAAATGATACATCGCCTGTTCTTTTGTGAGTTTGGAAATAGGAGGTAAAACTCCAAAGGCATCTGCAGTTAAAAACAATATTGTTTTAGGATGATTCCCTATTCCATTTTCTACTGAATTTGGTATATATTCTATAGGATATGCAGCCCTTGTATTTTCAGTATATTTAGAATCAGTATAGTCCTCTTTACCATCGCTATCAATAACTACATTTTCAATCAATGTTCCGTATCTAATTGCATTCCAAATCTGGGGTTCATTTTCCTTCGAAAGATTTATACATTTAGCATAGCATCCTCCTTCAAAGTTAAAAACTCCATCCTCGGACCATCCATGTTCATCATCACCAATAAGCCTTCTTTCAGGATCTGCTGACAATGTAGTTTTTCCTGTTCCAGAAAGTCCAAAGAAAAGAGCAACATCGTTGTCTTTCCCAACATTTGCAGAACAGTGCATAGATAATATACCGTATTTTGGCATGAAATAATTCATAACAGAAAAGATAGATTTTTTAAGTTCTCCACAATACATCGTACCGCCAATTAAAATTAATTTTCTTTCAATATTTATGATTACAAAGGCCTCCGAATTAGTCCCATCAATTTCAGGATTTGCTTTAAATCCTGGAGCACTTATAACTGTAAAATCAGGAGTAAAATTATCAAGTTCTTTTTTTGTAGGTCTTATAAAAAGCTGATGAACGAATAAATTCTGAGAAGAAAGTTCATTAATAAACCTTACTGACATCGAATATCTTTTGTCAGCACCAACAAAACCGTCAAATACATATATATCTTTATTTTGAAAGTATGCCAGCAATCTTGCATATATTCTTTCAAAATTTTCTTCACTGATTGGAATATTAGTGCTTCCCCAGTTTATATCATCATGTACTTCTTTTTGATCAACTATGAATCTATCATTTGGAGAACGTCCTGTATATTTGCCTGTATTAATGTTTAAAGCCCCTGATGATGTTAAATTCCCTTCTCCTCTAAGAATTGAATGTTCTACAAGTTTACATGTAGAAAGATTTTGATAAACATTTTTAAAATTAATTAATCCTAAATTATTCAATTCTTTTTGAATTTCCATAAAATCTCATCCCCTCATTTTCTTCTAATATTATTATAAAATAATGAAGGGATAATTGCAAATTTGATTTTTATTAAAATATTTCTTTCATTTTTCTATATATTATCATTATTTTCTATTTCATCCATAGCTTCGTTTGCAAGTTCATCACATCTATTATTCAATTCATTATCAGAATGTCCTTCAACCTTTATAAATTCTACTTTATGATAATTAGTAAGTTCAATCAGTTTTTGCCATAATTCTTTATTTTTCACAGGTTTTTTATCGCTTGTAACCCAGCCGTTTTTCTGCCATTTATATATCCAGCCTTTATTAAATGCATTTACAACATAAGCAGAATCGCTGTATAATTCAACAATGCATTGTTCTTTTAGCAATAGAAGAGCATCTATAACAGCTGTAAGTTCCATTATATTGTTTGTAGTATTTTTAAATCCTTTTTTAACCTCCTTAACAACATCTTTGTATTTTAAAATTATTCCATATCCTCCTACGGTATTCTCCTTTCCGTTCCCCCTGCATCCTCCATCGGCATATATCATAACCTTCTTCATAATATTATCTCCTTAACACATACTATTTTTTATATTATATCAATTTTTTTCTTTAATACCTATTGTTAATTATAACATTAAATAACAAGGAAATATTTATGTAAATAATTTTACAATTTTCATAAAATAAGTATAATCTATATTATGTAAACTAATTTAACAAGGGGTGATTTAATGAAAAATATAAAAAAGAAAAAATTTTTAATTCCCTTGGCTATTTTTATATTGATTGCTGGAATTTTCTTTAACTATAAATCCTCTTTAAAAAGCAAAAATATAATTCAGTACAATCAATTCTTAAAAGAAATAGAAAATGGCAGCATAACTGATGTATATATTTCCAATAATGAAATGATAAAGTTAAAGCTAAAAGACAACAAAATATTTTACACGCAAAATCCAAGAATTGACACATTCAAAGAATTTCTACTTCTCAAAGGAATAAATGTACATGAAGGTGAAGGACCTATAAGCAGTGACATTATTCCTCTTTCGCTTTTTTCATTTTTTATTATATCTGCTACTGTTTATCTAATTTCTTCCCGAGGCAAAGGCTTTTCAGGTGCATTCAAACTTTCAACAATAGATGCTGAAATAGAAAAAACTTCAGGCATTTCTTTTAACGATATTGCTGGAAATGATGAAGCAAAGGAAAGCATAAAAGAGCTTGTTGATTTTATAACTTCTCCTGAGAAATTTTCTAAATATAACGCAAGAATGCCAAGAGGTGTTATACTATACGGTCCTCCGGGAACTGGTAAAACTCTTATGGCAAAAGCTCTTGCAAAGGAAGCTGGTGTACCGTTTTTTGCAGTAAACGGCTCTGATTTCGTACAGATATATGTAGGTGTTGGTGCAGGAAGAATTAGAGATTTATTTAAAAA
>JAOADY010000008.1 GCA_026417075.1 Caloramator sp. | reverse complement strand
GGGTACTATCCCTTTTATTTTTTAGGAATATTAATAAAATATTTATATTAAAATTAGAAATTTATTTTGAAAATTTATATGCTATCGCATAAATAAACCCCTTGATTTTTGAAACCAAGGGGTTTATCAACAATCTGAGCCCACATTAATGTGGGCTTTACTATTACTTATAGATTATATTTTTTTATCATATATTCAGTTAATATTTATATATAATCATTAAAGGAAGGTGAGTTCATTGAAAAGAAATAAAAAAATTATACTTTTATGTCACTGCATATTAAACTGCAATTCAAAGGTTGAGGGGCTTTCTTTATATAAAGGAGCTGATGAAAAAATATTGAAATATTTAATTGATAAAGGTTATGGCATAATTCAGCTTCCCTGCCCTGAAGTAACTGTTTATGGAATAAAAAGATGGGGACATGTTAAAGAGCAGTTAGATACTCCTTATTTTAGACAGCATTGCAAAGAAATATTTATACCTTATTTAAATCAAATAAAAGACTATATTAAAAATGGATATAAAATTAAAGGAATAATTGGTATAGACGGTAGTCCAAGTTGTGGGGTTAGCAAAACCTGCTCATCTTCAAAATGGGGTGGTGAAGTTGGATGTGAATTTGGAATAGCCGAAAAGATTATAGATTTAAAAATAATTAATGGCAAAGGAATATTTATTGAAGAAATCGAAAACATATTAAAGGATAATAATTTAAACATAAAATTTTTCAGCATTGATGAAGAAGATATATCTACTAAAAATAATTTAATAAAATTATTACAAGACAATTAAACTTTTAATTATTTTTTATTCATCTTGTGACAAATTTAATAGCTTTTATTCTCTCTAAGTGTTTTAATTAATATATTTTAAAAGATATATTAAATTACATAAAAAATTAGCAATTCATTTCAAATCATAAATGAATTGCTAATTTTTTATCTATTAACACTCAATCCTTTGAATATCTGCACCGATGGACTGCATTTTTTCAACTATATTAACATATCCTCTGTCAAGATGATGTATATCGCTTATTTCTGTTTTCCCCTCTGCAACTAATCCTGCAAGTACAAGGGCTGCACCTGCTCTTAAATCAGTAGCTTTAACCTGCGCTCCTGTAAGCTTTGGAACACCTTCAATAACAGCACTTCGACCGTCTATTTTTATATTAGCTCCCATTCTTTTAAGCTCTGTAACGTGCATAAATCTATTTTCAAATACTGTTTCAGTAATAATAGATGTACCTTTAGCAATGCTCATAAGCGCCATAAATTGTGCCTGCATATCTGTTGGAAACCCAGGATAGGGAAGAGTTTTTATATCTACAGATTTCGGAAAATCATTTGCAATAACCTTTACCTTGTTCTGTTCCTCAACCACTGTAACTCCAGCTTCCTGAAGTTTTGCTATCACAGGCCTTATATGTTCTAAAATTACATTTTCTACAACAACATTTCCTTGAGTTATAGCTGCAGCAACCATATAGGTTCCTGCCTCGATTCTATCAGGTATTACCTGATGGATCGTACCTTTTAACTCCTTTACTCCTTCAATTCTTATCGTATCAGTGCCTGCTCCAATTATATTAGCCCCCATACTATTTAAGAAATTTGATAAGTCCACAACTTCTGGTTCTTCTGCAGCATTTTCAATTATAGTTTCTCCTTGAGACAGGGTAGCTGCCATCATTATATTTTCTGTAGCTCCAACAGATGGAAAATCAAGATAAATTTTAGCGCCCTTTAGTTTTTTGCAGGAAGCTTCAACATATCCATGACCAAGCCTTACATCTGCACCAAGGGCTGAAAAACCTTTAAGATGCAAATCTATTGGTCTAGTTCCTATATTACACCCTCCTGGGAGAGATATTCTGCATTTTCCAAACCTTGAAAGAAGCGGTCCTATAACAAGAAAGGATGCTCTCATCTTTCTTACCAGCTCATAAGGAGGTTCTATGGATGATATATTAGCTGCCTTTATTGTAATCTTATTAGATTTTTTATTTTGACTTATATCTGCACCTATAGAACTTAAAACATCACATATAACACAAACATCATCAAGAAATGGAATACCTTCAAGCTTACATTCAAAAGGACAAAGCAGAGAAGCTGCAATAATGGGTAAAACCGAATTTTTAGCTGCACTAACTTTAACTTTACCAGTTAATTTTCTGCCACCTGAAATTAAAATTCTGTCCATATTATTCCTCCATTCATTCTAATACTCTGCATTTATAACTGGATTACCTATCCATATGTATGTGCAGCCATCCGTTGCGCTGTATCTTAAAGCAACATTTATATTAATAGGTTCAGAATTAACAAGTACTCTATCTTTTATATATGGATTATAGGCATAAAAACTGATAAGATTTCTATCCTCAATTTTATCTATTAGCTTCCCACCGCTATTCACAACTGCCTTTAATGCTTTTTCCTTCATTTTTTCACTTGTCATACTCTCATTATATTTTCCTTGAATAAAAGCAGAAAAGGAGGGCTTAACTTTGTAAATCGAAAAAGCATTATTGATAGTCCTCCTAATATTATTAATATTCACAATACCTTCATATTGTGATAGGACAAAACATACATATACTTTATTTTCATATTTAAGTTCTCTTGCAATTATTTTAATTTCACATCCATTTTTTAAATAAGAAAGCTCAGTTAAATCATTTTCATCTTTGATAGTATATTTTTCTTTTTTTGTAAAAGCAAACATTTTCTTAACAATTTCAGATGGTTTATCTGAGGTCTTAATTAGTGCTTTAGCTTCAACATTTAAGCATATAAATTCAGCTCCAGTAGAATTAAAGGATTTTTCAATGGAAGAAATTCCATAAACCTCATTATTAAAATTTAAAAATATAATGCAAATTATAATTAGAAAAAAAATACCCCATTTTTTCATACCAACACCTCCCTTGTATTGTAATTCTTGACATAATCCTTTTAAATTATTCATCCTTATTTATATTTTCCCCATAAAAAAAAGAAGTAAACTCATCGTCTACTTCTTTTTAGCTGGATAAAAATCCAAAGGTCTTTCTTTTTTTATACCAAAATGATAAAGTATAGCATCAACAATTCTCTCAGATGCTTTTCCATCTCCATAGGGATTAACAGAATTTGCCATTTTATGGTATTCACTATTATTTTCTAATAACATAGAAATATTCTTTATAATATCTTCCTTATTCGTTCCTATTGCCTTTGCAGTTCCAGCTTTAACTGCTTCAGGTCGTTCAGTTACATCCCTTAAAACAAGAACAGGCTTTCCAAGGTGAGGCGCTTCTTCCTGAAGTCCTCCTGAATCTGTAAGAACTAAATAGGATTTATTCATAAGATTATGAGTCTCCTTTGTGTCAAGAGGAGGTAAAAGATGTACATTATTAACATCTCCAAGAATTTTATAGGCTGTTTCTTTAACTATAGGATTTAAATGAACAAGATATACGAATTCAACCTCTTTATACCTTTGTGCTATTTCTTTTACAGCACTACATATATTTTCTAGAGGCTGTCCCCAGTTTTCCCTTCTATGAGCTGTCATCATGATAACCTTTTTATTCTTAAAATCTATTAAATTAAGTTCCTCAGTTTCAAAAACATAATCATCTTTTACCGTTGATGTCATTGCATCTATAACAGTATTACCCGTTATAAAAATATCTTCTTCTTTTATTCCTTCTCTTAAAAGATTTTCCTTTGAGGTTAATGTAGGTGAAAAATGCAGATCTGATAAAACTCCTGTAAGTTTTCTATTCATCTCTTCTGGAAAAGGAAAATATTTGTTAAAAGTTCTAAGTCCTGCTTCAACATGCCCAATTTTAACTTTATTATAAAACGCTGCAAGACTTCCTGCAAAGGTAGTAGTAGTATCTCCATGAACAAGTATTATATCAGGTTTAGTTTTTATTATTATTTCTTCTAATCCTTCAAGAACTCTGCTTGTTATACCTGACAGAGACTGTCTTTCCTGCATTATATTAAGGTCAAAATCAGGCTTTATTTCAAAAAAATTTAATACCTGATCAAGCATTTCCCTATGCTGTGCTGTAACACATACTATAGATTCTATATATTCATTTTCCTCAAGTTTTTTTACAAGTGGAGCCATTTTGATTGCCTCAGGACGTGTTCCAAAAACAGTCATAACTTTTACTTTATCCATTTTAACACCTCTCAATTCTTAGTTTTTCTGCTAAAAAGCCCTATTTCTATTCCAAAGGCAAGGGTTACTGAGCAAACAACTATTAAAAGCGCAAAGGATTTTTTTGTAGAAAGCATCATAGCCAAAAGCGCCGTAGTTCCAAGTACAACACTTATTGAATACATTATAAATACAACCTGTTTTTGAGAAAAACCCATATCTAAAAGCCTGTGATGAAGATGCCCTCTGTCTGCCTGCATTATCGGCTTATTATTTATTTTTCTTCTAATCATAGCAAATAATGTATCATAGATTGGTATTCCAAGGGCAAGTATTGGGACTACTACAACAACTGCTGCGGCAGATTTTATAGCACCCTGTATAGATATTGCAGCAAGTGCAAATCCTAAAAATTGGGAACCTGTATCTCCCATAAAAATCGAGGCTGGATTAAAATTGTAAGGTAAAAATCCAAAGCAGCTACCAGCAAGGATCGTTGTAAGCAAAACAGCAGTATATCTCCCACTTATTAAAGATACTCCAAAGAGAGTAATTGAAGATATAAGACATATACCACAAGCAAGTCCATCAAGCCCATCAATTAAATTAATAGCATTAGTAATCCCAACAACCCATAGTATTGTCATAGGTATTCCTAAATATCCAATGTATACATACCCATCTCCCGAAAGAAATGGTACAGTTATACTTTTTACTGTAATTCCAAAAGATATGAGAACACATGCGGATAAAATTTGAAATATAAGCTTATAAAGAGGTCTTAAACTCTTTATGTCATCTATTATGCCACCTATTATTAGAATAGTACTTCCAATCACTATTCCTACCACGTTTTTGTCAAAATTTGAAAAATAAAGAGATATTATAATAAAAGAAATATAAATTGCAAGTCCTCCCATCCTCGGAATAGGTTTGTTATGGATTCTTCTATCATCCTTAGGAATATCAATAGCCTTAAGCTTTATTGCAAGTTTTTTAATTAATGGAGTAACCCCAAAAGAAATAAGAGCTGAAAGGATAAATATTGCTCCATATCGTATCATAATTTCACATCCTTAGTAAAACTACACAAACCCATTTTATCATATAAAACATTTATTTACATCTTTCTTTATAAAAAAAGCTGTGAAATTCACAGCTTTTTAATTTCTATTCCTGATTCTTCAATCATACTAATGGATAATTCATCGGGATAATCTCCTTTAAATACTATTCTTTTTATTCCCGATGCTATAAGTATCTTTGCACAAATAACGCAGGGCTGCGCTGTAACGTATATAGTAGAATCTTCTACTGATATACCATGTTTTGCAGCCTGAATTACTGCATTCTGCTCAGCATGAAGAGCTCGGCAAAGCTCATGCCTCTCTCCTGAAGGCACATTAAGTTTCTTCCTGAGGCATCCTATTTCCTCGCAGTGCCTCATCTTAGGCGGTACACCATTATATCCTGTAGTCAAAATCCTGTTATCTTTAACTATTACAGCTCCAACCTGTCTTCTTAAACAAGTTGACCTTTTTTTAACAAGCTCTGCAATATCCATAAAATATTCATCCCACGAAGGTCTCATAATACACCTACTTTGTTCCAAATATTCTATCTCCAGCGTCTCCAAGGCCGGGGACGATATATCCATGATCATTTAGTTTTTCATCTATGTTTGCAACAAAGATATCAACATCTGGATGCGCCTCTCTAACAGCCTTAACTCCCTCTGGTGCAGCAATAAGGCACATCAGTTTTATATTCCTTGCTCCCTTTTTCTTAAGCAATGTTATAGCATCCGCAGCAGAGCCTCCTGTTGCAAGCATGGGATCAGTTATAATAACTTCTCTCTCTTCAATATCGGTTGGAAGCTTGCAGTAATATTCAACAGGTTTTAAGGTTTCTGGATCCCTATAAAGACCTATATGCCCTACCTTTGCTGCAGGCACAAGCTTTAACATTCCATCCACCATTCCAAGACCTGCGCGCAGAATAGGAACTATTGCAACCTTTTTCCCTGTAAGCATTTTTGCATTCATTTTGCATATAGGAGTTTCTATTTCAACATCCTCAAGCTGAAAATTTCTTGTAACCTCGTAGCACATAAGCATAGCAACTTCTGATAGAAGTTCTCTGAATTCCTTTGAGCCTGTATTTTTATCCCTTATTATTGCAAGTTTGTGCTGAATCAATGGATGGCTAATCACTGTTACTCTTTCATCCATTTCCATATTCCTCCTAATCATGTATTTTTCTTCAACTTTTGCTATTTTCTCAACTCTTTTTCCATGCCTTCCTCCCTCAAATTCAGTATCAATAAAGGCATCAACCATCTCAAGGGCAATTGCTTCACCTGTAATTCTTCCTCCAATCGCTATTATGTTAGCGTTGTTATGCTGCCTTGCCATTCTTGCGCTGTAAACATCTGTACAATGGGCTGCTCTAATCCCTGTAACCTTATTTGCAGCTATTGAAATTCCTATTCCCGTACCGCATATTAGTATTCCTCTGTCACATTCTCCAGATATTATTGCCTCTGATACAGCTAATGCAAAATCAGGATAATCACAGGAATTTGTTGAAAAACATCCAAAGTCCTTATACTCAATTTTTCTGCTGTTTAAATGTTTTAAAATAGATTGTTTAAGCTCATATCCTCCATGATCGCATCCTATAGCCAATTTCATTAGTATCCCTCCTACACTCAAAATATTATTTTACATTAATAATTAACACTTAACAATATTATTTTTAAATGCTTAAATTAAATACAGCAAAAAAGGAAAGCTAAGACACCTATAGTGCCTTATCTTTCCTTATTATATCCAATATTTTGTCTATTAAATTCTTAAGCTGATCTGCACACTTTTTATAAGTATTATAATCTCCTCCAAAGGGATCAACAACATCTCCCTCATAACCTGCGTATTCCATTATCGTAAATATTTTCCCAAAAGCAAAGGAAAACATAGATAAAATAATATCTTTGTGAGATTTTGTCATGGTAAGAATAATATCGCTTTCCTCTAAAATTTTCTGCGTAATCGGTCTTGCAATATGACAGGATAAATCGATTCCCATGTCCTGCATAACCAAAACTGCATTTTTAGATGCCCCATCCCCTTTAAAAGCATGAATTCCTGCTGATGATATTTCAATATTTAAATTCATTTTTTCAGCTTCATTCTTTGCAATTGCTTCAGCCATACAACTTCTGCAAGTATTTCCTGTGCATATAAAAAGCAGCTTCATAATTTCCTCCTAAACCTTTACAATATTATATCCCGCAGCTTTTCTAAGTCTATTCATTATTGCAAGATTTATTCCTTCTTCGTTAAATCCTTCTGCATATATGATGTCTACATCTATTTTATCAAATTCTCTTAAACAATCAAACAAATTTGCAGCAATAATACCAGGTTTTTTTCGACTTCCAAAGGATATATTAAATTTTCCTTTATATTCTTTAATTGTTTCATCCGTTGCTAATACTCCAGTTTTTAATCCTTTTATATTGTTTTCATCAATCTTTTCGTTTATATATGAAACTACATTTTTTAAATCTCCCTTTATTATTATAAGTGGAGATTTAGGCGCATAATGTCTGTACTTCATTCCTGGAGCTTTTGGTTTTTCACCATCCTTTAACTTATCTAAAACAGCAGGATCTATAAATACATCCCCAACAACTTCCTCCATCATTTCCTTAGTTACAGCTCCTGGTCGAAGAATTGTCACATTCCCATCGCTCGTATCAACTACTGTTGATTCAAGACCTACCTCACATCTTTCTCCTCCAATTATCATATCTACTTTCCCATTTAAATCCTCAATACAGTGTTCAATAGATGTAGGACTTGGCCTTCCTGATATATTTGCACTCGGTGCTGCGATTGGAAGCTTAGAATAATTTATAAGTTTTCTTGCAATTTTATTTAAAGGCATCCTTACAGCAACATATTTAAGACCTGCCGTTACTTCATC
Organism: Caloramator sp.; assembly: GCA_026417075.1. GTDB lineage: Bacteria > Bacillota > Clostridia > Clostridiales > Caloramatoraceae > Caloramator_B. The sequence continues at coordinate 12,170 of JAOADY010000008.1, read as the reverse complement.
AGGAATTATATCAGATTTTGGCATTATAATAGTCAAAGGTCCCGGCCAGAAGTTTTCCATTAAAATCTGAGCCTTTTTAGGTATATTTTTTACATATTTTGAAATATCAAAATCAGCAACATGTACAATAAGAGGATTATCCTGAGGTCTTCCCTTTGCTTTAAATATTTTAAGGCATGCTTTTTCATCCAAGGCATTTGCTCCAAGTCCATAAACAGTTTCAGTGGGAAATACAACCGTTCCTCCGCCTCTTATAACATTAGAAGCTTCTTTTATAATTTCATCATCCTTTTCATCTATATAATAAATTTTAGTATCCATCTTTCCCTCCAATAGTAAAATGATTTACATTGTCATTGTAATTAATATACCTATAACAACTCCTATTATAATCGACAGTGTTGAAAATATACCCTTAAATAAATCCTTGCTCTCTGGAATAAGCTCTCCGCATACAATATAAAGCATAGTTCCTCCTGCAAAGCCAAGACAAATAGTTATAAAGGTTGAAGATATTTCACCAAGCAATGCTCCAGCATAGGCACCAATAGATGTTGGAACTGCAGTTAACACCGTTAATAAAATAATCTTTGCCCTTGAGAGCCTGCTCTTTAAAAGTGGAGATGCTACAGCAGCACCCTCTGGAATATCGTGAAGACCAATTACTATTGCAAGTTCTATTCCTAGAGTTTTCCCTCCCATAAACCCAGAACCTATTGCAAGTCCTTCAGGAAAATTATGTGCTGCAAGACCAAGTCCAAGAAGCAACGCTGTTTTAACTGTACTTCCGTATTTTTTCATCAATTTTGTATGAGGAAGGATTAAATCCAAAACAACAACAAACGTAACACCTATAAAAACTCCAATCAGCGTAGTTTTCATCCCTCCCAAAATTATAGCCTCTGGTATAAGATCAAAGGTTACAACTGAGAGCATGATTCCTCCTGCAATTCCCATAATCATAGACATCAATATGTTGCTTGATTTTTTAAAAAGAACAGCAATAACAGCACCAAAGCCAGTTCCTGCACCACAAACTAATGTAGCAATAAAGGTTACATATAATATTTTATTCAAAATTCCATCTCCCTAAAAATATATCTCTTTTAAATTTATTTCAGGGAGAAAATATATATTACGATAAATTATACTCTTCAATAAAAGTTTTTATATATTCAATTGCCCTTTGAGAAAACTGAGCCTCATAACAGTTCTTATATAAAACATAAAGCATATGATATTTTTTGCTACCGCCTTTTTTAACTGTATAGCAAAAAAGCTTTCTACCACTATATCTTTCATGAAGATAATTATATGTATTTTTATAAGCACTTCTCATTTTAACAAAACTGCTATCAAATTCAAAAAATCCCCTCTTTCTTTTTCCTTTATCCATAATTAAAAGCACTTCAAAATCCTTCTGAGGCCTTTCAGAAACATCAACATATACAATTTTATTAAGGTTTATTGAAACTGGAGAAGCGAAGATACTATCTTTAATTTTTATTTTTTGATTATTTATTATATAAGAAAATTTACTATCTGATAGTGTTCTTAAAATGTTTATAAACACTAATAAATCCACAAATCCTGCATAAAAATAAGCAAAATATATCTCCCATCCTACAAATATATCTTCTCCATTAAGTACATAAACCATATAAGGCATCAAAATTGCAATGGCTATCGATATTGCAATAGTTCTTTTCCATTTAATCTCTTCTTTTTTAAGCTGTTTTTTTATTTTCATCCTTTCACCTTCGCCCTTTATCTCCTAATATTTCTTTTACTATATATCGATCTTTTTTAACATTCAGTAAATAAAAATTTTTAGTCTTTGAATTAATTTTTATCATAACAGAGGTATATATTGCTCCTTCATATTCCTTTAAAGGTATTTTGTAATTTTTTAATAATGTATAAATATAAATATTATTGCTATCTTTACCAATTTTATAGCAAAATTTTATTACATAGCATAAAAGTATTATAACATCAAATCCTATATTTACAACATTAACCCATTGTACACTTTTTTTATACATAACCATCATATAAAAAATTATTACTGTTAAAACTGTACATGGAAATATAAGATATATAGATGTTTTTAGTTTATAGTTTTTCATAATACCCTCCATTTTTATTATAAATAACCCATATTACTGCTATTATTAACATTGCAGTAATATGGGCTTTAAGCTTTATTCTCCTAATTCTTTTAATTTTTCAGCCTGATCAGCAGTTATCAATGCATCTATAATCTCATCCATGTCACCATCAAGAAATGATTCAAGCCTATATAAAGTCATACCTATTCTATGATCGGTAACTCTTCCCTGTGGAAAGTTGTAAGTTCTTATTCTCTCACTTCTATCCCCTGAACCTACCTGACTTCTTCTTTCTTGAGCAATTTCTGATCTTTGCCTTTCCATTTCCATCTCATAAAGTCTTGCCTTTAAAACCTTCATAGCCTTTTCCTTGTTTTTTAACTGAGACTTTTCATCCTGACATGTAACAACAAGCCCTGTTGGAATGTGGGTAATTCTAACCGCAGAGTCAGTAGTGTTAACGCACTGGCCGCCATGTCCCGATGCCCTGTAAACATCTATTCTTAAATCATTTGGATTTATATCGATTTCAACATCCTCAGCCTCAGGTAAAACAGCAACAGTTGAAGCTGATGTGTGTATTCTCCCTCCTGCTTCAGTTTCAGGAACTCTTTGAACTCTATGGACTCCACTTTCATACTTTAATCTGCTATAAGCCCCTTTACCTTTAACCATAAATATAACTTCTTTAAATCCTCCAAGATCTGTTGGATTTGAAGACATTATCTCAACCTTATAATTGTGTCTTTCAGCATATCTTGTATACATTCTGAAAAGGTCTCCAGCAAATAAAGCTGCTTCTTCTCCGCCAGTTCCTCCTCTTATTTCGATAAAAACGTTCTTCTCGTCATTAGGATCCTTAGGTAAAAGCAAAACTTTAAGTTCACCTTCAAGTTTAACTTTAGCTTCTTCAAGCTCTTTAAGTTCTTCTTCAACAAGTTCCTTCATTTCTTTATCATTTAAAAGCTGCTTATCTTCATCTATTCTTTTAACAACATCCTTATATTCCCTATATGTTGTAACAATTTGTTCAAGGGAATTGTGCTCTTTACAATATCTTTGAAATAGCTGGGCATCCGCAATAACTTCAGGGTCGCTTATCTTTTTTGAAAGTTCTTCATACTTTTCTTCTATAAAATCCAATTTATCAAACATTTTTATTCCCCACTTTACTTCTATAGTTTCACAATTGTATATTATAGCATATTATTAAATCAGTAAACAAGAAATGTTTTTTATCTCTAATATAAAATTATTCCAAGTACTGCAGATATTATAAGGACTATTATAGGATCCATCCTTTTTATAAATAGTATCCCAAAGGATAAAATAAAAACAAAAATACTCTTTATATCAATAACATTAGTAATAGTTACTGAATAGGCTGCCGCTGCTAAAAGTCCTAAAACCGCAGGTCTAATTCCTAAAAAAGCAGCTTTAACTTCCTTCTTGTCATAAAATTTTACAAAGAAAGAGGCTATTATTATTATCATTAAAAATGAAGGTAGAACTATGCCTAAAGTGGCTGCAATGCTTCCTAAAACCCCTGCTATTTTATATCCTACAAAGGTTGCAGAGTTTATCGCAATAGGTCCCGGGGTCATTTGTGATATTGCAAGTATATCAGAAAACTCTTTTAAGCTTAAATAGTGATTATTATCTATTATCTCCCTTTGAATAAAAGGAAGCATTGCATAGCCTCCTCCTATTGAAAAGGCACCTATTTTTGCAAAAATAAGAAAAAGCTTAATTATTATCATCCTTATCACCCCTTATTTTTAAAATAAGTATCCCTAAAATAGCAGAAGCTATAATTATAAGTATGGGATCAAGTTTAACAAAGGTAACAAGGCTAAAAGCTGCTGCCGTAAATATGTAATAGTATGATTTTATGCTGCTGCTCTTTGCAATTTTAAATACTGAAAAGGTAATTAGTGCTGCAACTGCGGGGCGTATACCGCAAAATGCTCTTTCTACTACTTTATAACTCATAAACTTCGCAAAAAACATTGCTATAATAAGTATTGAAAAAAAAGAAGGTGCAACACACCCTAATGTTGCAAATATTGAACCTAAAATACCTTTTTTTCTATAACCTATAAAGGTTGACATATTTATAGCAAGTGCCCCCGGTGTTGACTGGGCAACAGCTAAAATATCAACAAATTCCTCTTTGTCTATCCACTTTCTTTTATCAACAACCTCTGATTGTATTAAAGGTACCATGGCATATCCCCCGCCTAAGGTAAAGGCACCTATCTTTGCGAAAACATAAAACAAATCTAATAGCAAGCTATCTCCTCCATCCTAAAACTACTCTGTCTAATCCTGCTAAATCTCTAATACAGCAGACATCATAAAATCCGTTTTCTTTAAGAATGTTTTGAACTTCAAAACCCTGATCATACCCTATCTCATAGGCTATAAATCCACCGCTTTTTAGGTAGGGCAGCGCCTCTCTTGTAATATTTCTATAAAAATAAAGTCCATCCTCTCCCCCATAAAGAGCTTCATAGGGCTCATAATCCTTAACATCCTTCATAAGAGTAGGTATTACATCCCCTTTAATATATGGAGGGTTTGAAACTATAACATCAACCTCTCCGTACAAAGTCTTATCAAGGGATTTTAATATATCGGACTTTATAACATGAACTCTATCTTCAACATCGTTTATAATTGCGTTCTCTTTTGTTACCTTCAAGGGAACATCCATTATATCAAGGGAATAAACTAAAGCATCCTCTTTATATTTTGCAATACTGATTGAAATTGCACCGCTTCCACACCCTACATCAACTAAAATAGGATTTTTTTTATCTTTAAGATTTTTTAAAACTTCCTCGACAAGTATTTCAGTATCAGGCCTTGGAATCAAAACACCTTTTTCTACCTTGAAATTAAGAGACATAAACTCCTTATAACCTAAAATATAGCTTATAGGCTCTCCTTTTTTTCTTCTTTCAAGCAAATCAAAAAATTTTTCAATCTCACAATCTGTAAGTTCCCTGTCCCTACTCATATAAATATATATTCTATTCTTTTTTAGTACACTCTCTAAAAGAAGCTGTGCATCAAGCAATGGTGTAGTTGAACTTGAAAGGATTTTTGTAGCTTCATTTATTGCCTCAAATATTTTCACTAATCTCATCCTTCTCTTTATCTATATTTATATCATCCTTTGGAAGAACGGCTTTAAGAGCACATATTGCAACCTCAAGCTGATATCTATCTGGCTCTCTTGTTGTAAGTTTTTGAAGTAAAAGTCCCGGCTTTATAAGGATACCTATATATTTATTTTCGGATTTTCCAAACCATTTTAAGATTTCATAGGATATTCCTGCAACTAAAGGCAAAAGTATAATTCTTGACAGTATTCTATATATTAGATTAGGCCAGCCAAGAAAGCTGAATATAAAGATGCTGACAAGCATTACAATAAGAAGGAAGTTAGTACCACATCTTGGGTGGAGAGTTGAGAATTTCTCAGCATTTTCAGGGGTAAGCTCAAGCTCATTTTCATAGCAGAAAATGCTTTTATGTTCTGCACCGTGATACTGAAAAACCCTTTGAATATCCTCCATTTTGCTTATTAGAAAAAGATATGCAAAAAATATTAAAAGCCTTATGATCCCTTCTAATAAATTTATAACTATTGAATTATTATTAACCTTTTTTATAATATTTGCAGTATAGGTTGGAAGTATGAAAAAAAGACCTATAGCAATTGCAAAGGATATAAGCATTGTAATACTCATTATAATACTATCTGCTCTGTCACCAAAGGTTTTTTTCAAAAACCTATCGAAGCTGCTCTCTTCTTCCTCCTCATAAAAGGATGCAGAATAGCTTAATGTTTTTAGCCCTACAGCTAAAGAATCAAATAATGATACCGCCCCTCTTATTATAGGAAGTGATAGAAATTTTTTCTTCTTTGAAAGAGGAATGCTGTCTTCCACATTAACCTCTATCTCTCCATCGGGTTTTCTAACTGCAACGGCAATCTTATCCTTTCCTCTCATCATAACTCCTTCAATAACTGCCTGACCGCCTATATCTGTCTTTTTAGCCATATAATCACCACTCTTTTTTTAATCTTCCCAAAGGTCTAAATATTCTTCGCTATCTCTTGTAAGTTTTTCCGTTTCATCTTTATCTATATATATTTTTCCATCAGAAATAATTATTACATCTCCCTCTTTAATGCCCTTTGGAAGATTTTCAATTTTAATATCAAAAATCTCCCCACTTAAAGTAACTGCAATAGCAAAGTCTCCTTCAAACCTGTCTATAACAGCTTTCATTTATTTCACCTCTTTATTTTTACTTTTTTCATATTCCTCTTTATATTTAAAATAGCATTTTGGGCATAAGGATTGATATTCTACATTATCCTCTTTATCTATCGCTATCTGCTTACCTTCAAAAACGAACTTCCCATTTATCATTCTTCCATTTAAAAGAGCCTTTTTACCACAGGTACATATGGTTTTAAGCTCCTCTATGCTGTGGGCAAGAAGGAGAAGTCTTTCGCTTCCTTCAAAACCATTCATCTGAAAATCAGTTCTAAGTCCATAGCATATAACAGGGATATCTAATTTAACAGCTATTAAAAAAAGTTCATCAATTTGATTTCTGTTAAAGAACTGAACCTCATCAACTAATATACAGTCTGCTTTTCCTTTTTCTTTTGTCCAATTTTCTACTATATCATATATATTTTGATTATAATCAAGGTAAAGATCGGCTTCTCTCGTAACTCCAAGCCTTGATACAACTTTATTCCCGCCTTTAGTATCAGTCTTAGGCTTTATTATTATAACCTTCATACCCCTCTCTTCATAATTGTGAGCAACCTGAAGAAGGTTTGTAGATTTTCCGCAGTTCATAGCTCCATATCTGAAATAAAGTTTACTCATGTTAATCCCCCTTAAAATAAACTCAATATTATTCTATACCTTTAAAGCCTCTGAGTCTATTAAAAATTTAAATATAAAAAAAGCAGAGTAAGTCTTTATTTTCTTACTCTGCATTTTTTATTTTACCATATCAGCTATAGAATAATCTGATAAATTTGTTATTTTCTTGATGTTCTTTTTAAAACGCTCATACCTGAAATTGCAATAATCAAGAAAATCATCACCATTATAATGTCTAATCATCGCCCATACTGTCCAAAGCAAATCCTGGGACATCATCCAAACTTTTATCTTTAATATTTCATCAGAACTTGGAAGACAACCATAATAATATATTAGAAATTCATTTATTTCCTCTTCAGCTAACCTTGACTCTAGAATATAAGCAGCTACATCCCAGCTTGGATCGTTCATTCCAGAATATTCCCAATCCAGAAGATAGGCTTTACCACTATCATCAGCAACAAAATTTTCAGGTACTGTATCATTATGGCAGGGAACTAAAATTGTTTTTTTTATATTTTTTTTAATAAATTCAAGCAGCTGCTTTTTTAATACACCATAATCGAAGAAAAAACTACCATTTAACCTTTCAATAATATTTTCATATTTAATAAGCTCTGCCTCCCAATCAAAAATATTAGGGAAACATTTTTTGCTATAGTGAGTTTTTTTAAGCAAATCAGAAACTCTCTTTAAATTTACAATAAATCCTGGACCTATTTGAGCAATATTTTTACTATTATTAATATATAAACTGATTTTAATTCCACTATCTTCATCAAAATAAATACACTCTGAATTCAATCCAAGTTCTGATACTATTTGATTATTAATTTTCTCAATTTTTCTATCTATCATCAACTCTGTCATACCTCCAGGCTGTCTTACAACATATTTAGTTCCTTTTATTTCCATAATATAATTATAATTAGTAAGTCCGCCTGCAAAGCAGGATTTATCAAATTTTATATTATCATCGTTAAAAACAAGCCTTAACTTCTTTTCTACTAATTCTTCCATCGTCATAAAACCACCACACATTTAAATCTGATATGTTGGGAAATATATAATATCTAATAGTAAACATTTTTTGAGTTTATTAAAAACTTAATTAACAAAGCTATTATAGCAAGAGTAATATTTAAAATCAACACAACAAAATATTTCAAAATTCTAAACTTAAAAAAAGAAAAAGATAAAAGTCCATTAACAAATAGATATTGTACAAATATAAGGTAATTGTACAATATTTCACTATAAATTAATACAATAATACTAAAACCATATATTGAATATACAATAAACTAAATTGTTTCTATGTTATATTAATAACAAACATTTATATATTAATAATACTATCCAATTAATAGGAGGATAAAACATGATAGATAAATTTCAATTAAAATCAAAAGTTTATTTCAACAAACAATCAATCCAACTTTTAGAAAAGATTTCTGGTTCTAAAGCATTTGTTGTTTCAGATTCTATAATGGAAAAGCTAGGATACCTTCAAAAAACAATAGAACACCTAAACAAAGCAGGAATAAGCTCCTGTGTTTTTACAGGAGTGCGCCCTGATCCAGATATAAATGTAATTGCTGAAGGGATAAAGGCATTTAACGAGAGTAATGCTGATGTCGTTGTTGCTTTAGGCGGAGGTTCAACTATTGATTCTGCAAAAGGAATATTGTATTTTGCTTATAAAATGGCTGCACTGGAAGACAAAAAAATAAATAAACCTCTGTTTATTGCAATCCCTTCTACAAGCGGAACAGGTTCAGAAGTTACAGATTTTACTGTAATAACATGTGAAAATAAAAAGGTATGTATAGTAGATGAATTCCTTGCTCCAGATATGGCTATACTCGATTCTACATGTCTTCAGCATGTACCTCAGCGCGTTGTAGTTGATACAGGTATAGACGTTTTAGTCCATGCAGTAGAAGCCTATGTTTCTACAAGAGCAACTGATTTTACAGATGCCCTTGCAGAAAAGGCAGTTAAATTAATTTTTGAAAATCTCGAAAAGCTTTATAAAAATCCAGCTGACCCTGATGCAAGGGATCGCGTTCAAAACGCTTCTTGCATAGCAGGAATGGCATTTACAAATGCAAGCCTTGGCATTAATCACAGCCTTGCCCATGCCTTAGGTGGAACTTTCCACATTCCTCATGGAAGAGCTAATGCACTTTTGCTTAGTGCTGTTATTGAATATAATGCAAATCTCTCAGGTAATTTAAATGATTATGCAGCCCAAAAATATGCAAATTTAGCTAAAATCCTTCAACTTCCTGCTTGGACAATCCGTGAAGGTACTGTAAATTTCATACAAGCTGTAAATAAACTTAAAAAATCCCTTGGAATTGAAGAAAACATCAGGGCTCTTAATATTGAGCAGAAAGAATTTGAAGATGCTTTACAGCACCTAGCTGAAGCAGCAATGATAGATAGATGCACTCCAACCAACCCCAAAAATCCTTCTAAAGAAGACCTTGTAAATATTTATAAAAGGTGCTATTAATTAGTACCTTTTTTTATTAATCATAAGTAATTTTATATTTTATTTTTACAAATATGTTGTAAATTATACGCATTTATTTACTTTTATGTGTCTTTGCGATAAAATATTAGTAGATTTTTAAAAATTTTATAAAAAATTAACTTAATACGTATAAAAAATAAATCCAAATCTCAATCCTAGAGGTGTATTACCAGCATGAATACAACTAACAATTTGCTTAAAAATCTAATAGCCTCAAATTTATATTCGCGCTATAGTGGTATTCTTACTTTGTCAGAAATTCCCATATTTTTAATAGATACAAATGGAGATATTTTACTTGAATTAATTCCATCTCCAGAATTTTGTACACAAATATGTCAAGAAAATAGAAAAAAAGTATGTCTTGATTATCAAAATCACTTAAAACCAAATTGTCAAAGTAAATTCATATGTCGGTATGGTCTTGAAAATATAATTTTCCCAATCATGGTAAAAAATGAAACTCTTGGCTATATCGGAGGTATGCAAGTATATTTAAAGAAAAATGAACATAAAAAATATATGATTGATATTCATTCTTTAAAAGATAAAAAATCTTTAAATTTAGAATATATAGCTAAATGCATTTCTCTTCTTAAAACAGTAGAATCAAATAAAATTAAAATACATGAACAGTTATGCGGTCAAATTGCTAAAAATATATCTATTGATTTGTCAGAAAGCATAAGTTACAAAAATTTAGATGTTGAAAGATTATCTATTGAAAAGGAGATACTCGAAAAAAAAATTATTGATTTAGAAGCAAAGAATATATCCCTTGTAGTTAATCCTCATTTTTTGTTTAATACATTAAACTGTATTGCTCGCATCGCTTATTTTGAGAATTCCCATACTACAGAGGAACTAATATATTGCCTTTCTGATTTATTAAGATACAACTTAAAGCAGGACAATCAGCTCCATACCATAGGTGCAGAAATTGATAATATAGAAAAATATTTATACATTCAGAAGGCACGTTTTAAAAATCGTTTAGAATACACTATAGATGTCCCTGAAAATCTTAAGTCCTATAGAATTCCAAACATGGTTATTCAACCTATAGTCGAAAATGCTATTATTCACGGTATAACTCCAAAACGTGAGGGGGGTAAAGTAGGTATTTATGCAGAAAAGCACAATGATAATATTATAATTTCCATTATTGATAATGGTAACGGCTTCCCAAAGGAAGTTTTAAATAAGATTAAGCAGTCTGAAAACAAATCTGGTATAGGTTTTTGGAGTACAGATAAACGAATAAAAAAATATTATGGAGAAAAATATGGTCTTAATATTCTGAAATCTGATTACAGTGGAAGTATTGTAACTATTACTATTTCTACCCAACCTATTTTGAGGTGATAATATGAGTGTAGTTCTAATTGTAGAAGATGAAATACTTGAACAAGAATTTCTTAAATCTATTGTAATTGAAGAAATTCTTCCTGAAGATACTATTTTAACTTGCGAAAGCGGAATTGAAGCTATTAAATTATCAAAGCAGTATCATCCAGATATAATATTAATGGATATAATGATACCTGAACTTGATGGAATCAGCACCATTGAAAGCATTAAAAAATTCCTGCCTGATGCATGTATATCAGTTTTATCCGCTTCATCAGATTTTTGTTATGCACAAAAGGCTATTAGCCTTAAAGTTTTTGAATATCTTTTAAAACCAGTAAAGCCCAATGATCTTAAGCAGCTTATACAGAAAATGCTTGAAATGACCTCAAAACGCAATATTTTAACGCAGGATAATCCTGTAATAAAAAACATAGATCTAAAAGAACCATGTCAAAACTCCATTAAGGAGTCAATAGAATATATCAAAGAACATTTTAGAGAAAAAATTACTTTACAAACCGTTGCATCTAATGCTTTTTTTAATGCAAAATACTTCAGCCACATTTTTAAAAAAGAAATGGGGATTTCATTTTCAGAATATGTAATTAATCTAAGAATACAATACGCATGTAAACTTCTTGAAACGACCAATTATCCAGCTTATCGTATTTCATTAGAATGTGGCTTCTCTGATCCTTCATATTTTAATAGAGTCTTTTGTAAGCAAATGAAAATGACTCCTCAGGCATATAGAAAACATATTCGAAAATTGACACAAAAATATCAGTTAACAGACTTAACATAATAATTTATATTGTTTTTATATAAATAGGGGATAGATATCTATCCCCTATTTATATTTCATTATTTAAATTATTTTTCTTCTGCTTTTTTTGGGAGAATAGTTTCTACTTCCATATGAGGACGTGGAATTACATGAACTGAAATAAGTTCCCCTACTCTTTGTGCAGCTGCTGCTCCTGCATCTGTTGCTGCCTTTACAGCTCCAACGTCTCCTCTTACCATTACTGTTACAAGTCCTACTCCAACGTGATCTTTTCCTACAAGATATCCATTTGTTGCTTTTACCACAGCATCTGCTGCTTCAATTGCTCCTACTAATCCTTTTGTTTCTATCATTCCTAATGCATCATATTTCATTTTTATTTCCTCCTATCTTATTTTATTATAAATTATTATTTTTCTTCCGCGTTTTTTGGAAGAATTGTTTCTACTTCCATA
>JAOADY010000049.1 GCA_026417075.1 Caloramator sp. | reverse complement strand
TGAGTCCATTTATAGTACTCAGGATCAGTTGTATTTATTTCCCTTGACCAATCGAAGGAGTACCCAAGGGATTTGAGCTGATTTTTAAATCTTGAAACATTATTTTCTGTAACTATTCTCGGATGGATTTTGTTTTTTATTGCAAAATTTTCAGTTGGAAGTCCAAAAGCATCCCACCCCATTGGAAATAAAACATTATATCCTTCCATCCTTCTTTTTCTCGATATTATATCTAGAGCTGTATAGGGCCTTGGATGACCTACGTGAAGACCCTGTCCTGATGGATACGGAAATTCAACAAGAGCATAATATTTTGGTTTAGATTTATCTGTGCTTGTTTTAAAAGCTTCTTCTTTCTCCCAGATATCTTGCCATTTTTTTTCGATTTCTTTTGGATTATACTCAAAGTTTGCCATAATCTTTCCTCCTTGTTTATATGTATAAATAAAAAAATTCTTTCGCTTTAGAGACGAAAGAATTTCCGCGGTGCCACTCTAATTGATAGTATTATACTATCCACTCAAATTTATAACGGAAATATCCGGCTTAGATTACTAAGTTCACCTAAGCAGCTTCAAGACGAGTTCAGATATATCAAGTACTGCTTTTCACCAACCAGCAGCTCTCTTAAACTTTTTATATCTTACTACTTCTTTTCATAGCTTTTATTGATTTATAAAGTATTTTAGCAAATTGTACTATAAAAATCAATGGTGTATAATATATATAGCGTAAAAAAAAGGAGGTTTTTAAATGGAAAAAGTAGTAATAAGCACAAAAAATGCTCCTGCAGCGATAGGACCTTATTCGCAGGCTATTAAAGTAGGAAATCTTGTATTTACATCAGGGCAGGTTCCTATTAATCCTCAAAATGGAGAACTTGTTGCAAATGATATAAAAGCTGCTGCAAAGCAGTCCCTTGAAAATGTAAAGGCGGTTCTTGAAGCTGCTGGAACAGGGCTTGAAAACGTTGTTAAAACAACAGTATTTTTAAAAGATATGAATGACTTTGCAGCTGTTAATGAAGTTTATGCTACATATTTTACAGATAAAATGCCTGCAAGATCAGCGGTTCAAGTTGCAAAACTTCCTAAGGATGCTATGGTTGAAATTGAGGCTGTAGCAGTAATTAAAGAAAAATAAGGTCAGATTTTACCTGACCTTATTTTTCTTTTTTTTAAAAAACCAAAAGATAAAAATAGTGCTGATAATGTAAGTATAGGAATATAAATATATTTTTTAGGTAATATCTTTTTATAATCTCCATTTTTATTTGACTGAACTTTATATATTTCTCCATTATAGTCATTCATTGCTATAAGATTTACTTTATCTTTATAATTATCATAAAATAATTCAACGTATCCGACTACTTGTCCTTTCTTAATTGATTTAAAAGAACTATTTAATACAACATTTTTATCTATATTAATATTTTCTGAATTCTTAAAAGTAACATAATAGTTTTTTTCACAAAAAACGGGTATTGAAGTATTGTTGTCTATATTAATCTGGGTGAATGGTTCATCTTTATTGAGAACTTTTTTTGTGATGTAATTTTTAAAACCGTAGTCGAATAACTTTTTTGAATCAGCATAATAACTTTTATCGCTATTTAAAAATACTGTAAGAAGATGCATATTATTTTTAGTTGCTGAGCCAACAAAAGAATGATTTGCTTTTATAGTATATCCAGTTTTTACTCCATCTGCTCCTTCATATTTATAACCACGAGTTGCAAGAAGTTTATTGTGGTTATGAAAATATCTTTTCTGTGGTTGTTTATTTGTTGGAGGTAACTGGTAGAACTTAGTTGCAACTATTTTTCTAAAAACAGGATTTTCCATAGCCTTTCGAGTTATTATTGCAAGATCTGCGGCACTGGTATAATGATTATTATCATAGAGTCCGTTTGGATTAACAAAATTAGTATTTTTACAGCCAAGCTCTATTGCTTTTTCATTCATAAGCTTTGCAAAATTTTCTTTTGAGCCAGAAATGTGTTCTGCAAGGGCTAAGGCAGCATCATTGGCTGATTCTAACATCATTGCATAAAGAAGTTGTTCTATTGTAAGTTCTTCTCCTTCAAGAAGATATATTTTACTTCCATCTTCATAGGGAGGCTTTTTGCCAACTATAACTTTTTCATTAAGGTTACACTTTTCAAGGGTAATAAGGGCTGTCATAATTTTTGTAGTACTTGCAGGAGCAAATCTCTCATTTATATTTTTACTATATAATATTTTTCCTGAATCTAAATCCATAAGTAAACAGCCTTTTGCAGCTACATTTAAAGTATCTGCATGGGATTTTAATGGATAAAAAAGAATTAAAAAAACAATAGATAAAGAAATTACTTTTTTTAACATGTAAGGCCTCCTTTTTATAGTGCTTTTTATATTATATCAAAAAATTTTATCAATATACAGATTTCTCGGTTTAAAAATTTGTATACATGTAAAAAATTTTATATGGTGATAAATATGGATTTAACAAAACGTGAAAAAATAGGAATTCTTGTATTTAGTTTAATTTTAATATTTATTTTATCTTTTTCTTATTTTAAAAATAAAAACATTTCTAAAATAGAAGTTATGAATGAAAAAACTATAATCAAAGAAGAAAATTGTGAAAATAAGGATGAGATAAAGGTTTATATTACTGGAGAGGTTAAAAAACCAGGAGTATATACTCTTAAAAATGGGGATAGAGTTGAAAATGCAGTATACCTTGCAGGTGGATTTACAGAAAGTGCAGATAAAAATTCAGTTAATCTTGCTATGAAACTCAAAGATGAAGATCATATAAGGGTTGATGCTATTCCTACAATAGCATCTTTAAATAAAAATGGCAGTTCAATAAATTTATCGAACAAAATAAATATTAATACTGCAGATAAAGAGATGTTAAAAACTCTGCCAAGAATAGGTGATTCTCTTGCTGAAAGAATTATAGATTATAGAAATAAGAATGGATCGTTTAAAAGGATTGAGGATATTAAAAAGGTAAGCGGTATTGGCGATAAGATGTTTGAAAATATAAAAGATAAAATATCCGTTTACTGATATTGAAGAATGTTTTCAACTCATATAAAATAAGCTTGTAAGTTTAATTTGGAAGAGGTGATATAATGCTAGATAGTGTAAGGCTTACTCAGATGACGGAAGCCTCAGGTTGAGCAGCTAAAATCGGGCCCGATGCCCTTGCACAGGTTCTGTGCAGTTTACCTAAAACTTTTGATGAAAAATTAATTGTTGGTATAGATACATCAGATGATGCTGCTGTTTATAAAATAGATGATAATACAGCTGTTATACAAACTATTGATTTTTTTACTCCAATTGTTGATGATCCATATATGTTTGGACAAATTGCTGCAACTAACTCATTAAGCGATGTTTATGCAATGGGAGGGAGACCTGTTCTTGTAATGAATGTCGTATGTTTTCCATCTTGTATGGATTTTAAAATTCTTGGTGAAATTTTAAAAGGTGGAGCGGATAAAGTAATTGAGGCAGGAGCGGTAATAGCAGGAGGACATACTGTAGATGATAAGGTTCCCAAATATGGTTTGTCTGTAATGGGTATTGTACATCCAAATAAGGTTTTGCCTAATGCAAATTCAAAAAAAGGACATATACTTATTTTAACAAAACCCTTGGGGACTGGAATTATCAATACTGCAATCAAAGGAGAATTAGCAAATAAAAATGAAATAGATGAAGCTATAAAAACTATGGCGACATTAAATAAATATGCAGCAGATATTGCATCAAGATATGATATAAATGCCTGTACAGATATAACAGGCTTTGGACTTTTAGGTCATGCTCTTGAGATGGCAGAGGGTAGCAATGTTTCTATACATATTACAAGCCAAAATATATCGTGTATTACTGGCGCAAAAGAATATGCAATGATGGGAATAATTCCAGGGGGAGCCTATAGAAATAAAAAGCATGTTGAAAAAGATTTGAAAGTTTTAATAGATGAAGAATATATTATAGATATTTTGGTTGATCCTCAGACATCGGGTGGACTTTTATATTCACTTCCAGAAAAAGATGGGCTAAAACTTTTAAATGAGTTAAAAAATTCAGGAATAAATGCTTTTATTGCTGGATATGTTGATGAATATAAAGAAAAGAGAATATACGTTGAGTAAACATATGGAAGGAGCAATTTTAATGGAAAGTAAAGAACTGCTTTCGTCTTTGCCAAAAGTTGATGTACTGTTAAATGATGTAAATATAATTTCAATGAAGGATATTTCAAGGAATATAATTTTAGAATCGGTAAGGGAAACGATTGATGAATATAGAAAAAGTATATTAAATGGAGAAATTAAAAATTTTGAATATAATGATATCGTTAATGATGTTTTAATAAAAGTGAAGAAAAAGGGCTCTATGCATCTTAAAAGGGTAATAAATGCAACCGGTACAGTTTTACATACGAATCTTGGAAGGGCAGTTCTTCCAAAATCAGCAATAGATGCGGTTGTTGATGTTGCTTCACGATACAGCAATCTCGAGTTCGACCTTGAAAAGGGAATAAGAGGTTCAAGGTACAGCCATGTGGAGGAACTTATTTGTAAAATAACCGGTGCTGAAGCTGCAATGGTTGTAAATAATAATGCTGCAGCAGTTATGCTCGCTTTATCAACTTTGTCTAAAGGAAAGGAAGCTATAGTTTCAAGGGGTCAGCTTGTTGAAATAGGAGGTTCTTTCAGAGTTCCTGCTGTAATGGAACAAAGTGGTGCAAGATTGGTTGAAGTTGGAACTACCAATAGAACGCATCTTTATGATTATGAAAATGCAATAAGCGATAATACAGGAGTAATATTAAGAGTTCATCAGAGCAATTATAAAATACTTGGGTTTACAGAGGAGGTTTCCATTGAAGATTTAATGCAGCTTGGGAAAAAATATGATATACCTGTTGTTGAAGATATAGGAAGCGGTGTTTTTATAAATATGGTTAAATATGGATTAACCTACGAACCAACAGTTCAGGAGAGCATAAAAAAGGGAATAGATGTTGTAACCTTCAGTGGCGATAAAATGCTCGGAGGGCCTCAAGCAGGTATAATTGCAGGAAGAAAAAAGTATATAGATAGAATGAAAAAAAATCAACTTACCCGTGCGCTTAGAATAGATAAAATGACTCTCGCAGCCCTTGAAGCTACGCTTAGGCTTTATTTAGATGAGGACATTGCAATAAAAGAAATACCAGGACTTAGAATGTTAACCATAGATATTGAAACTTTAAAAAAGAATGCTATGAAATTATCAAAGATGCTAAAATCAAGATTGAAAGGAAGTTGTGATATTGAAATAATTATGGAATATTCCCAGGTTGGGGGAGGAGCAATGCCTCTTGAAAACCTTAAGACATATGTTGTTGCAATAAAGCCATTAAATATGTCATTGGAGAAAATGGATTATTTATTAAAGAATCTCGATATACCGATAATTGCGAGGATATATAAAGATAGAATGTTATTTGATGTAAGAACTTTATTTGAAGAGGAGTATAAAATCATAGCAGATTCATTATATAAGATTTTTCAGGAGTGATATTATGCAGCATATTATAATTGGCACAGCAGGTCATATAGACCATGGTAAAACTACTCTTATAAAGGCTCTAACAGGAAGGGATACAGATACTTTAAGAGAAGAAAAAGAGAGAGGAATATCTATAAATCTTGGATTTACCTATTTTGATTTGCCTTCAGGTAAAAGGGCAGGTATAGTAGATGTTCCAGGTCATGAAAGATTTATAAAAAACATGCTTGCAGGTGTTGGAGGTATTGATCTTGTTATTCTTGTAATAGCAGCGGATGAAGGAGTAATGCCTCAGACAGTAGAACATGTAAACATACTTGAACTTTTAGATATTAAAAAAGGAATTGTTGCTGTTACTAAAAAGGATATGGTAGATGATGAATGGCTTAAAATGATAACTGAGGATATTAAAAAATACATAAATTCAACATTTTTAAAGGATGCTCCAATTATTCCTGTTTCATCTATAACAGGTGATGGACTTGATATATTGACGAAAACTATTGATGAAATGACCCAGAAAATTGAAGATAGGGATGTTGTAACTGATTTTAGACTTCCGATAGACAGAGTATTTACAATAAGCGGATTTGGTACGGTTGTAACGGGTACACTAATTTCAGGGACTATTAAAGAAGGAGACGTATGTGAAATATATACAAAAGGCATTAAAACAAAAATAAGAAGCATACAAGTTCATGAAAATCAAGTTAAAGAAGCTTGGGCAGGACAAAGAGTTGCAGTAAATTTATCAGGGGTAAAAACCGATGAAGTACATAGAGGAGATGTATTATCAAAGGCCGGAACGATGGAAAGTTCTTTAATTATTGACTGCAGATTAAAATATTTAAAGGATGCTGAAAAGCCCTTAAAAAATAGGGATAGAATTCGATTATATCATGGAACATCAGAAATATTAGGAAGAGTAATAATCCTTGATAAAGAAATTGTAAATCCCGGAGATACTGCTCTAATTCAGATTAGGCTTGAAAAAAGTATTGCTGCAAGGCGGGGAGATAAATATGTTATTAGAAGTTACTCTCCAATGCACACGATTGGAGGAGGGACAATCCTTGAGCCTAATGCTGTAAAGCATAAGATAAATGATAAGAAAGCGATTGAAGAGCTGCTTTTAAAAGAAAAGGGAAATCCATTAGAAGTAGTAGAAAAAACTATAGAAAAATTTAGCAATATTTTCCCTAAGAAGGATGATATTATAAAGCTCTCTGGTAAAGGAGTTTTAAATGTTGAAAATATAATAAATGATTTGATAGATAAAGGGAAAGTATTCGAAATTAGAAGCGGCGATGAAAATATTTATATACATGTAAAATATATAGAATATGTAAAAGAAAATGCTTTAAAACTATTGAAGGATTATCATAACTTAAATCCTTTGAAAGCAGGAATATCAAAAGAAGAGTTTAAAGTTAAATTGTTTGGTAAAAATATTAGACAAAAATTATATGACGAACTGCTTATTTTATTAAAGAAGGATACTATTGATTTAAATGAAAATTATATATGGCAAAAAGGATTTAAAATAAAATTTAATGAAAAACAAGAAAAGATAAAAGAAGAAATTCTAAAAACCTTTGTGGAAGCAAATTTTCAACCTCCAAAGGCAGAAGATATACTTAAAAGTTTTGGAAAAGAAGAAAAGTTAGCAAAGATGGTATTTGAATCAATATTAGATACGGGTAAAATTATTAAAATAAATGAAGAAATGTATTTGACTAAAGAGAATTACGATAAAGCAAAGAATTTAATTTGTGATGTTATTGAAAAGAATGGATTTATTACTCTTGGAGAATTTAGAGATAAAATAGGTACTAGCAGAAAATATGCAGTTGCATTATTAGAGCATTTTGATACTGTAAAATTTACAAAAAGAATAGAAGATAAAAGGGTTTTATATTGATAAAAATAATAAGTTCCAAATAATGTATTTGATAATATAATAATAATATGATACAATATATTTCGTCATCTTTGGGAGTAGATAGGTGCTGGTGTGCCTGCCGGTCTTCAAAACCGTGTTGCCGTGCTAAGACCACGGTGGGTGGGTTCGATTCCCACATACTCCCGCCAAGAGAAAATAATAGCCGTAAAGCCAGTTAAATCAAGAGATTTGAGGTTTTACGGTTTTTTTGTTTTTTGTTATTTTTAGCTTATTCCCACACTATTCTCGTAAGCGTCAAAAATAGATGCATAGAAAATGGTAAAGAAAAATGGAGAGTAAAGACAAGTTTAAGGAGATATTATAGAAGGATATAACGGTTTAGATGAAGATATTAAAAGGCATATACCAAATTTTGAATATTTATTATATGATATATCAAGATATAAAGATGAAGACATAAAGGGCATGTACAGCTTAGAATAATGCTATCAATTTTAAGAGACATAGACTGCCATTCTTTAATTTTAGGAACTATCTTTTCAATAATTTTACTTACCATTTCAGCAGATAGTTTAATCCCATATAAATCTTTTATTTGATCATGAATGTCTCTTGTAGACATACCTCTTGCATAGAGAGCAATAACTTTTTCTTCAATACCAGATATGTCTCTTTTATATTTCGGAACAATCTTTGGTTCAAATTCACCTTCTCTATCT
>JAOADY010000139.1 GCA_026417075.1 Caloramator sp. | reverse complement strand
AAGGGTACTATCCCTTTTATTTTTTAGGAATATTAATAAAATATTTATATTAAAATTAGAAATTTATTTTGAAAATTTATATGCTATCGCATAAATAAATCCCTTGATTTTTGAAACCAAGGGGTTTATCAACAATCTGAGCAGTAACAAGTACTGCTCTTTTCTTTATATTCTAGTATTCCCTGCCTCTAAAACAAATTTTATTTTTTTATATTTTTTTCTACTGTAACATCAAATAGTTTAATTCCCTTATCTTGTATTTTCCATACAGATTTAACATATCCTAATGTTTCAGCATTTGATGTACCAATTACTCGCTGACATACAACAAGTTCTAATTGTCCATCTTTATCTACATCTACAGGATCGATCTGCGATACAGCATTCCACATTCCATAAGTTTGTTTTAATATTTTACCATCTTTGTCATATATACCATCTTTAATATAAAAATCAATATTATCTTTATTATCTTTTAAATCAATAGTAAATGCTTTATTAATATTTTTTATGAAAATTTCTGCTTTAAATCCATCTTTAAAAATCACATCATAATCTAACCCGTAACTAAACTTTTCTTGTTCAAATAGGTTTACAATTTTGTTATCTTTATATGATATTAAACTATAAGTTGATGTTCCTGCACTTCCACCATTTGCTATACTTATTAAAATATCCTGAGACTTGTCTCCATTAAAATCCGCTATAAACATATTAGGATCATATCCTTCGTTAATATTGCCTATTGGCAATTCTTTATATCCGGTTTTCATATCATATACTTCTAATTTTATATCTTTTACATAGGGTGAATTTTCTCCAAAAACTTTACTGCCCGAAAGTGATATATAATCTTTAGTTCCATCTCCATTTATATCTTCTTCTTTTGAATCAAAGACAAGTTCAAGATTTATATCATCAGGATTATATCTTAAATTTTTACCATCCCACTTCCAAGTTGTAACAAGCTTGCCTAATCCATCAGCATGGCATGTTCCTGATATGCTTTGGCTCATTTGTAATTCATATATTCCATTTTTATCACAATCAACTAATTTCAAACTAGAATATGGATCTGTCCATCCTTCTACATCATATTTTAAATTTCCTTTTTCATCATATACTCCCGATTCTACATACATTTGTTTTCTGCTGGACACATCTAAAATTTCTGTTTTTTTAGCCTCTTTAATACTAAGCTGCACTTTAAAATTTGGCAGAAATTTAACATCTGCACTTACTCCGTTATAAAATTTATTATCATTAATTAATGTTTTTGGAGTATCTCCTTTAAATGTAACTATTGAATAATTAATTATTCCTCCACTTCCACCTGTAGGCATTTGTGCAATTATATCCTGAACCTTGTCACCATTGATATCTGCAAAAATCAAATTAGGCTGATAGCCGCCGCTATCTTTTCCTAATGAAAATTTTGTAAACTTTTTTGTTTTACCATTTTGAACTACTATGTTTAGATTATCATAATATATACCTGCCCCCGATAATTTATTACCACATAAAATAACATGATCCTTAACTGAATCTCCTGTTACATCTATATATTTATAATCTGTAATTATATTATTTAATTTTAACTGAGGTAGTGATAGTTTTGTATTAATTTTATAACTCGGCAGGTTTATTTTTACATTTTTGCTTACAGTCTTTGCACTCGCTATCCCTGTTAACATCATTGTCCCTAATACAAGTATCGATGTAGATTTTAATAATTTATTCATATCATTACGCCTCCAAAAAGCTATATATTATTTTTTATATTACATTGTTATAATAAACTCACAATAACAATAATGGGTATAAAAACGGTAAAAAAAACGTTACATATTAATTACAATTTACAGTTAGTATATTGTTTTCCGCATAATCCCATTTAGTTTTTTGTTAAAGCAAAAATAAAAAAGCCTATAAACCTTTGAGTTTACAAGCTTTTTACTGGTCGGGGCGACAGGACTTGAACCTGCGGCCTAATGGTCCCGAACCACGCGCGCTCCCATCTGCGCTACGCCCCGTAAATAATAAAACTTAAAAAAATTGGTTTAGCTTAAGCTAAACCAATTGGTCGGGGTGACAGGGATTGAACCTGCGACCTCATGGTCCCAAACCACGCGCGCTCCCATCTGCGCCACACCCCGATGCCTGACATTGATAATTATATATCAGATTTTTATTTTTTGCAAGAATTATTTTTATTTTTCTTAGCATCTGACAAAATGCCAGATGCTAAAATTATTTATCACTACTTTTATTATGTTCAACGCCTCGCCTTGGAACACAAGATGCAACAAATCCTATAATTATAGATTGTATAGCTGGTGCTATTATATTAAGATATTTTTCATATCTTAAGGCATAAACTATTAATGCAGTTATAACATTTACTGAAATAGTAACAATGAAAATATATATTACAAACTTTGAAAATGAACTGATATATTTTTCCCATATTCTATGTCTTTTTTCACCTGATATTAGAGCTGAAAAAATACCAAAGGAAATAATTATTATTAATATATCTACTATTACTACAATCGGAAAAGCCTTCATAATATCCCTCCATTCTTTAATATTATTTTGCACCATTTATCATTTTTGATGTATTATAAATGAAAAAGCATAAAATATTTAATATTAAAAATAATTTAAAAATTTGTTATAATATTATAAAATAATCATTGGAGGGGGATTGCGTTGGGATAGAAAACCGTAAATATGAAAGAGCAAAAATGAATTGTGAAATTTTATATCCAACTTTAATATACAATGGAGAACAAAGAACCTTTAAAGAAGAAGGTTATCTTTTTGTATTAAACGTTTCTGAAACTGGGATATGCCTTCAATCAAAATTTTTTATTCCTATTGAAAGTTTTGTATCCTTTTATTTCAGAGTCGAAGACAATATCCCTTTCAAAGCTCTTATAAAAATTAAATGGACCAACGCTCAAAACGGTTGGTATATATCTGGAGGAGAATTCATATCTCTAAGTCTTAGTGATATACATATATTAAGAAATTACATAAATAAACATAAATAAATAGCCCTACACTTATTTATGTTTTTTCACGTCTTTCTTAAAAAAACACTTCATAACAAAAAAACTTAAGCAAAAAATCTTATTGTTATTTATAATTCAAAGAAAACCCATATATTAACTTTTTAATCCTTCAGATAATCTAGCTTTAATTTTTAAACTAATCATCTTATAAAAATAAAGCTTCATTAAAACTCTTTTACTGTTTTAATGAAGCTTTATTTTTATAATTCATTTACTTATACCCTTATGCTCCCATCTCTATACTCAGGTACAATATTAAAAACATCTTTCCTAAAGCAATATTTTATATCTTCTTCAAGTCCAATGGATATAAGATACTTGTAATGAAAAGCATTTTTTACATAGGATATTATATCATCCATATTATCTTTATAGGCTAAAAGAGCTGCTGTTGCAAAATCATCTTTATTCATATCTTTTTCCTCAATAATATCATTTATTATTTTTCCCGCACATATAAAATCATCAAGAGAAAACTTTCCCTGTGTACCTGCACATACAATAAAAGCATCATCATTATCTTCAATTATTTTTTTTGCTACAGCTTTCCCATTAAGCATACATCCAATAAATATTTTTTGTGCCTTCATAGATTTATTTATAGCTTTTGTACCATTTGTTGTTGTAAGGACAATTCTTTTGCCTAAAACTACTTCCCTTTTATATTCTATTGGAGAATTACTAAGATCAAATCCATCGATTTTTAAAGCTTTTCTCTCTCCTCCAAGAAGTGTACTTTCATCTTTATATTTTAAAGCCTCTTCAATTTCAACAGCAGTTATAACCTCGGTCGCTCCATTAAAAAGCGCAGTTGTAATTACAGATGTCGCTCTTAAAACATCTATTACAACGACATTTTTCCCTTCCATCTCCTCTTCCTTTATATATTCAATAGATGGTATTAAATTAATCTTCATAAAAATCAACCCCCATAATATTTTAACCTATTATGGGGAAAAAGTATAAACATAATATTCCAATTATTTTGATTTAAGACGGTAAATTATAAGAAGAAATTTAAATATCATTGCTTCTTCAAAGGATTTTATATCAAGCCCTGTAAGAGATTTTATTTTTTCTATTCTATAAAGAAGTGTATTCCTGTGGATATAGAGCCTCCTTGCCGCCTCACTTATATTCAAATCACGTTTTAAAAATTCCTCTGCTGTATTAATAAGTTCCCTATCCCTTATTACATCAAAAAAACCTCTATATATTTCATCATAAAGTTTTTCTAATTCACCTATATCTAAAGAATTAATAACCTCATAAATTACCATTTTATCATAAACAAAATATCCATTTTTAAATCCTAACTTTTCAGCAAAAACAGCTGAAAGTTTTGCATCCTGTGAAGAATGCTTAATAGTATATTTATCTTTAACCATTCTACCCGAACCTATTATTATGTTTATTCCTCTTTCATCCCCAATTCCATTAATTATTGAATTAGCCTCATTTTCAATATCCTCAAATTTTTTAATCAAATATATTCCATCATCATCTTTTACAAGTTCAACATCATATCCACTATAAATGTTAAAAAGAATATCTTCTACATCTTCTCTACATTTTATATATAACACAGTATAACCTTCATATCTGCCTATCAAACTTTCATAGGATATATCGTTTTTCAAAATATATTCAAGAGGCTGCATAAAAGTTGCAGCCTCTTTTTCCTGTTCTAAAGATAAAATCATTCTTATTAAATTAACGGCATCCTGTGAAAGCAAGCAGTCTGCACTAACAATCATTTCACCACATCTAATATATGTTGAATTATTACTGTATAAAACATCGTCCGTGTAACGAAAGTTTGTATTAAAACCATAGAGAATCTTACCCTTCAAATCATATATACCTACATTGCATTTTAGTGCCTTTTTGATACCTTCACAAAAGCCCATAAAACCCTCCATTAAAAAACAGATAATTCTGTTTCTTTATCAAATATATGAACATTACTCATTTCAAAAGCAACTTTAATAATTTGCTCAGTCTGTGCCTTACTTGTTGGTGCAACCCTTGCTATTATATTATTTCCCTCACAAACAAGATACAAATATGTTTCCGAACCCATATGTTCAATTAATTCAACCTTAGCCTCAACAACTGACTCAGAATTTTGACTTACAGCATCAACACTATCATCTATATGCTGAGGTCTTATACCGAATACTACATCTTTACCAATATATCCCTTTTCAATAATGATGTTAGCCTTATCCTGCGGCAGAGAAAGCTTTACTCTTCCAAAGTTTACAAAAACCTTATCCCCTTCTTTTGTAAGGTTAGCATTAATAAAATTCATTTGAGGACTTCCCATAAATCCTGCAACAAATATATTTGCTGGATGCTCATATATTCTCTGTGGACTATCTACTTGCTGAATTACTCCATCCTTCATAACAACTATTTTTGTACCCATAGTCATGGCTTCTGTTTGATCATGAGTAACATATATAAATGTTGTATTTAATTTTTTATGAAGCTTTGAAATTTCAGCTCTCATTTGCACCCTGAGTTTTGCATCAAGGTTTGACAAAGGCTCATCCATTAAGAATACCTTAGGTTCACGAACGATTGCTCTTCCTAACGCAACTCTCTGTCTTTGCCCTCCTGATAATGCTTTTGGCTTTCTATCTAATAAATGTTCAATATCGAGGCTCTTTGCAGCTTCTCTAACCTTCTTATCAATAATATCCTTTGGAATTTTTCTAAGCTTTAATCCAAAGGCCATATTTTCATAAACAGTCATGTGTGGATATAGGGCATAGTTTTGGAAAACCATTGCTATATCTCTATCCTTTGGTGCAACATCATTACATAACTTGTCCCCTATATAAAGTTCCCCTGAAGTTATTTCTTCAAGTCCAGCTATCATTCTCAAAGTAGTAGACTTACCGCATCCCGAAGGACCTACAAGAACGACAAACTCCTTATCTTCAATGTCAAGATTAGCATCTTTAACTGCTACTACATTGCCAGGATAAATTTTATAAATATTCTTTAATACTACTTTTGCCATAAAAAATCCCCCCATATATCAATATTTATTAAAATTTTAGCATCAATTAAAAAATATTGATATATCAAAATTACATGAATAGTTTGTACATATTGAACAAAAATTAATGCGCAATATATCCTTTAAAATTACTTTTATTCTTTTCGTTCTTGTTTTCTCTCAAAAATAAATTTAATTTGTCAAAAAATTGAATTAATTTATTAATCTTTTTTTTGAATCTTTTGCGGCGCAAGCTTATTACTTTGCCTTTTTCATTAAAATTCATATTACCCCCACCCCAATTATATTTTTCATTTTCATTATAGGACAACGATTTTTTAATTTCAACAAACAATCCAAATTATTGTAATACAATTTTGTGAACTATCTAAATCCGTGGTTAAGATAACTTCTATTACCAGATTACCCATACACAAAGGACTGTTCTCTTACCAACACTATCACCCAAATGATTAATTTCAGAAGATTTTTGATGATTTTTTATCCTATTAGGCTAAAACTGTTTTAATTTTTGTTCCTTAATGTTCATCTCCCATATTCCCTTATATCTTTCTTCCTCTGGTGTTGCATCTTTTCCTGGAATCACTGTAAAAAATAGTTTTTCTTCAGATATAAAGCTAGGAGAAACTATCCCAAATCTATCAGGTAAAAATTTTTTATCAACTATAAGTTCAACAAGTTTTCTCTCGTTAGTTTTATATATTTTTATTCTATTCAAGCCTGAAGGAGGTATATATTCAATAATAATATGCTTACCATCTGGCGAAAAGGCTGCTGTCTTAATTTTTGCTTCTACATAAAGATCAAGAGCTTTTATAGAAGGTGCTTCAGTAACTCCTTTCCCCTGTCTTTCTGTTTCAGTTTTGCTTCCTTCATCTTGAGAAGGTTCTTCTTTATTTTTTTCATCTCCTCCCTCTAACTTGATTACCTGCTTGGTATCTTTAGCATTTTTATTCTGTTGTATGCTCTGTTGCTCATCTTTTTCTTCCTTCATACTCAATATAGCAATAAAGGCATAATAAACTGGCTTTTTTATGTTTTCTCCCGATGGTTTTAAAGTTCCCTTTGTAGTAATTAATATATTTTTCCCATCCGGAGAAATTGCTAATGGCCCAAATCCTTCCTTGGGCAAAGATATCCTTTGTCCTGGATATGGAGTATTACTTAGACTTATAAATTCTGGCATTTCATTTAAAGATAAAATTCTTCTTCCTTTTATCTTGTCCCCTTCCCTTTTATATAAAACTTTATTTTTTTCATAAATTTCTGTACTTTTTTCTTTTTCAATTTTAGATATCATCATTTTATTATTTTTTAACTCAACTGTATATTTATATATATCTTCAGCAAAATAGGGTACATCTTGACCACTATTATACAAATGGACTTTAAAAACAACCTCTTTTTCTTGATTCTTGTTATCTTCTTCCTCGCTGTAATCAGTATCAATTTTATATCCTATAGGCCTTGAATTTGCTGAAACTGGAAGACTTTTAATCTGAGATTTTACCTCATCATTATAAAAAGACTTCATGCCATCAAAATCCCCTTTTAATACGTAGGCTAAATAATTATTAATCAAAATAGTCGCTGCTTTCTTATCTATTTTGCTTTGACTTTCATCAACTTCCATTTTATTAAATTCTTTAGATTTTTCTTTCTCATTTCCAGGGCAACCCGTTAAGAAAACCAATACTAATATCAAAAATATACAAAACCATTTTTTCATAAAATTCACCTTTCCTCAGTTTTTGACGCTTTTAAATACTTTTATTAATTTTATTATTCCATAATATATTTATTTTATGTTCTATATAGTTGATTTAATAAATTGAATTTATCTAGGAATTTTTATAATTGTTTAAGAATAGTATTCTATGTAACAATATTTGGAGAAATATATGAAAGAAGATTTTAAAATTTCATCTGTTTTTATAGGTACTGTAATTGGTGCCGGTCTTGCCTCTGGTCAAGAAATACTTCAATTTTTCTGCTTATATGGTATAAAAGGCTTTTATGGGATAATATTGTGCTGTGCAATCTACATCCTTATCTCTACTATAATAATAGGTTTATCCTTTAAATTAAATTTAAAATCCTATAAAGAAATTATATACTCAGTACTTGGGAGGAAAATTGGAATAGTAGCTGACATATTTTTGACTTTTTTCATATTTGGAAGTAATATCATAATGATATCTGGAGGAGGAGCAATGCTCTATGAATATTTAGGTATTAATAAACTCGCCGGAACATTTATTATGGTTCTTCTTGTTTTAATTATAAGTTTTTTCTCTACACAGGGTCTTATTGCAATAAATTCAATTATAGTCCCTCTTTCAACACTATCTATACTTACAATGGGTTTATTTGTTTTCAAATCTTACGCATCTATATATCAAACGCAATCAATTATAAAAAGTATTCTTCCTTTAAAAAACACCTGGATACTTTCAGCTATTTTATATTCTTCATTTAACATAATGAGTGCAATTGGAGTTTTATGTCCAATGACCGCAGAAATAAAAAACAAAAACACTTTTATAAAAGGTTGCATTTTGGGAAGTATAGTATTAACTGTTATATCTTTTATAATAAGCTACTCAATACTTTTATACTATCCTGACAGTTTCAATGTCGAAATACCAAATCTTTACATTGCAAAACAATTCGGTATAATTCTTCCTTTTTTTCTCACAATAGTAATATGGCTTGAAATGCTTTCAACAGAAATAAGCAATATTTACAGTTTATGTAAAAGAGTTTCATATTCAACTAAAATACCCTATAGAATTTCAGTTTTAATAATAGTAGCAGTATCTATTCCATTTTCTTTCCTAGGCTTTACCAATCTGATAAAATTTTTATATCCACCCTTTGGTGCTGTAAGTTTCCTATTTATATTGGGGTGTATTTTAAAATATACAAATTCAATATAGTATTTATTTAAAATAAAAAATTTTTTTGCCTGTATTTAGTATTTATTCAAAAATATTTATTAAATTTTTAACCTTTTTTCTTCTAAATGATATAAAATATTTTATATAATACTTTATATAAATATAAAAACCTGAGGTGATAACTTGAGAAGAAGTAAAAAAAGAAAAAATTATAAAAGAATAATAATTT
Organism: Caloramator sp.; assembly: GCA_026417075.1. Classification (GTDB taxonomy): domain Bacteria; phylum Bacillota; class Clostridia; order Clostridiales; family Caloramatoraceae; genus Caloramator_B. The sequence goes on along the minus strand of JAOADY010000139.1, from coordinate 34,689 downwards.
CAATACTTATTGCTTTTTCAATAGGTATTGGACTTTTCTATATATTTTTTATAAAACCCTTAAATATTAATTGTGGCATTGTGCTTGATAAAAAAGAATCCAAACATAAAATATCATTAAAAATATACTACAAAGATAGTACAAAATGGATAACTATCCCAAAAAAACTTTATAACCCTTACGCATTAGCATACAACATACATCTTAAAGGGCAAAAAATAGTATCAATATCTCCTTCAAAAATCTATACTGGAAAAGTACTTATAAAAAATAAAAATATTATCGAACTTGATTCTACTGTTCTTAATTTAAATTCAAAAGTACTTTACTATAAAATAATAAACAACAAAATAAAAAAACTTTCAGAAAGCAGTGTAATAGTCGGATATTCTTCTTATAAATTTATATCTGATGAAAAAGGAAATATAGGTGCAGTGCTTGTTGATATGCCAAATATATATACATTAAGAATAGGCATATCTAACGCTGATTTTTCCTCTTTAAATCACTCAAGCATAATTTTTTCATCTAAAAAAGGTCTTATAATAGAAACTGATAAGATTAAATATAAAACCAACAAAGATGAAAGTTTAAAAGCGGATATTAAAAAAGATTTGATTTCACTTTCTATATATAAGATAAACAAAAATACCTCAGAAAAAATTTCAGATTTAGGGCTATTTAACAAAAGAATATATATTTCCTCTTACTCAAAAGATCCTATATCTATAATAAGTCTTAAAAGAAAAAATGGATACACACCTTTATATTATGGAAAATTAGAAATATCTGTTAAAGATAATAATTTAAGACTTATAAACGAAACTAAAATCGAAGATTATTTAAGATTCGTTGTTCCGTCAGAAATGCTAAGCTACGGTGGAATTGAAGGATATAAAGTTCAGGCAATTGCTGCAAGAACTTATGCTCTTTCTGACACACTCTCTGGGCGCTTTGCAAAATACGGATTTAACCTTGATGATACAACCCTAAGCCAATCCTATAATAGTCAACCATCTAACTTAATTTGTGATAAGGCTATAGAAGAAACTAAAGGAAAGATACTTTCTTACAATAAAAAAATAATAGATGCAAAATATTATTCAACATCCTGTGGTCTAGGTGCTCCTTACAACGAAATATGGTTTAATACAAATGAAGACTTAAGAAAAAATCCAAAACCCTATCTCAACTTTATAGACTATACTAGTAATGGAATAAAAGATTTATCAAATGAAGAAACAGCTTCAAAATTTTTAAAAGATTGGACGGTAAAATCCTTTGATTCTAATTCTCCTTATTTTAGATGGAAAATAGAAATTGATAAAAAAACTTTAAATAAAGCAATTAACGAAAACATATACTCCAGAGCCTTAAAAAACCCTGACTTTTTTAAACAAAAATGGTTTCTTAATATATACAAAAAAGCAAATATATCTAAAGAAGGCATTGGAAATATTGAAGACATTTATATAAAAAAGAGAGGACAATCTGGCATAATACTGGAAGCAATAATAGTTACAGATACTGGAGAATATAAAATTATAAAAGAATCAAACATAAGAAATGTAATAACTCCTAAGAATGATACTTTTGAAATAACACCTTTATATGGAGATAAAATAAAAAATGCTTCTGCGATCCCCTCTGGATTTTTTATAATCGACAAACAAATCTCAAACAATAAGTTAAAAGGAATTACACTTTATGGAGGAGGCTTTGGTCACGGTGTTGGAATGAGTCAATATGGAGTTATAGGTCTTGTTCGAGAAGGGAAAAATTATGATGATATTATAAAAATTTTTTATAAAAACGTTGAAATATCTGATTACCAAGATATAATTAAATACTATTTTTAAAGAGCCCTTTGGGCTCTTTAAACTCCTTCAAAATTAAAATCCGGCACATATTTCTCTGTAGAACTTTCATAGTCCTGAATGTAACCATTTTTAAGACCTTTAGAAACTGCATATTCTATTAATGATTCATAATGTCTTCTATCGATTTTCCTATTAATTTCCTTATAAACTTTTGCATTATACATAGGTACATACTGACTCATAATATTAAAATACACATCATCAGGCATGTTATTTAAGACAAAGTCTACTATTTTTTTGGAATCAAATAAAAGTCCCGGCAACATAAGGTGCCTTATCATAAGCCCTCTTTTAATCATACCCTCGTCATCAAATATAGGTGAGCCAACCTGTTTATACATTTCAATTACGGCCCTTGATGCATATTCAAAATACCCTGAAGCACTTGAATATTTAATGCTGTATTTATCATTATAGTATTTAATATCCGGAAGATATACGTCTATTAATCCATCAAGAAGTCTTAATGTTTCAACCCTTTCATAAGCATTAGAATTATATATTACAGGTATCTTAAGCCCTGAATCCTTTGCCTTGATTAGTGCTTCACGTATTTGAAGCGCATAGTGGGTTGGAGTTACAAGATTAATATTGTGAGCTTTTTTATCCTGAAGATCTAAAAATATCTCACAAAGTCTGTCTACAGTAATTTCTTTTCCCTTACCCTCTTGACTTATATCATGATTTTGGCAAAAAACGCATCTTAAATTACAACCTGTAAAAAATACTGTTCCTGATCCTCTTGTTCCAGATATGCAGGGTTCTTCCCACATATGCAAAAAAGCCTTTGCAATTTTTATATTATTATTTGTTTTGCAATATCCTATTTCTTTATCTCTATCTATATTGCAAGCCCTTGGACATATATTGCATCTTATTGTTTTCAAATTTATCATTCTCCTATTTATTATCTAATTTAAATACCCTTTGTTTTTCTTGAACCTTTTCTATAACCTCTTTATAATTAAACAATAAATAAACAAACCATGCAACTAAAAATCCTGAAATTGCATCATAGATATAATGTTGTTTTACAAAAAAAGTAGAAAATATTATTAAAATCACTATTGAACTTGATATGAATTTTGTAGAAATTGTAATTTTTTCATCTCTATTAATGTATATCCCAAAAAGTACTGCCTCAAACACATGAATGCTTGGAAAGCAGTTATAAGGATTGTCCCTATTGTATATAAATTTCATTAAACAATCAAATATATCATTCCCTTGAATGTCGGGGCGAGGAACATATGTTGGGAAAGTATAATAAATAATATAACAAATCATCATTCCTATGTTAATTCCCCATAAAATCTTAAAATATTTTTTTTCATCTATTACCGCATAATAAAAAAAGCAAAATCCAAGATATATATACCATCCCAAATAAGGTATTATAAAATACTTATTAAAGGGTATCATATTATCAATAAATGTTGGAATATGGTACACCTTGCCTCTATAAACATTAAGATATTTGTAAATTACAGTTGTAAAAGCAATAGATATAAGGAAAAATAGCCTTACGGCTACTTTTTTATAATCTTTAATAAGTATTTCTATAATCTTTTTCATAAAAAACCTCACCCAAACATATCTTACTATTGTTTATATTTTATATAATTTTTTTTAATTATTAATGCATAATTTGTGAATTTTTTATTATAAATCTAAAGTGCATATTTTTTTGTTAATCCATATGCAAATACTTTATTCTTTCCTTTATTCTTACACTCAGTATAAAGCACCTTGTCCGCATTTCCTACAATATCCTCTTTTTGTTGTCCATCTTCAGGGAATGAAGCAACACCTCCGCTTACTGTAACGGAAATATCTACGTTACCTGTATGTATTACAGTACTTTCTATACTTTTTCTTATTCTTTCAGATATTATATAAGCATCTTCTTTCCCTAAATCTTTAAATATTATAACTATTTCCTCTCCACCATATCTACAAGCAACGTCAGTTTTTCTAATTGACTTTAAAATTATCCTGGATATACCTTCTAATACTTCATCTCCAATAAGATGCCCATAGGTATCATTTATTTGTTTAAAATTATCTATATCATAAATTACAAGGGAAAATTTGGTATTACTTTTAATTAGATTATCTATCTCTCTATTAAAAACTCTCCTATTATACAATTTTGTTAATGAATCAATTTCAGCTTTATTTTTAATCCCCCTGTAAACAACATCATTTTCTATAGCAAGAGCCATTTGATTTGATAATATGCTCAATATATCTTCAATACCTTTGTAAGTAAAATCTAATAATTCTTGATTACCTCCAATTAGTATAAGCCCTTCAACCTTTTCGCCAATAACAATAGGTACAAACAGCATTGAATTTACTATTTCAGCTAATCTTCCATATATTCTAACTTTCTTATCTTTTTTTATATCCTTAGATACATATATTTTACCTTCCTTTACTATTTCCATGGTAATCGAATCACCTGTAAGATAAAATCCTAAATCACCAATGTCTATTGTATCCATACTATTATACGCAACAGGATAACTAATAGTATCATTATTAATATCAAAGGTATATATTGCACAAAGGGTATAAGGAATAAGATCATTTAAGCTTATCAACAAATGCTTACACTTATCCCTAAAATCCCCATACTTAACAATATCACAGGTTATTTTTAAAAGACTTTTTATAGCTTCATTTCTATCAAAAAGTTTTCTATATATATATAAGCAGTAATGGGTAATTAAAATATTGAATAAAACCATTATTGTTCCAATAATTCCTGAAGATTCATGTACTATACAAAGAAGTGTCGTTAACAAAGTAGATATTATAAAATTAATAAATAAAAATTCTTTGCTATCCCTATCAAATTTGTAGTACTTACCTTCTTCTATAGATAGATCAATTTTTATGATTAACATATTAATAAGCAAAAATATTCCTATAAAGCCAATAGATATTAAAACAATATTTAATGCGACATAATCATAGGCATAATTTATAAAATAATTCATTATTTGCGATGCGACATACGTAGATATTGTAAACATAGAGAGATTTGTTATATGTTTTGATATTTCCTTATGACGTAAATACACCTTTTCATTAATTAAATAAGTTAAAAACCAACAGGCAAACATAAATATGATTGCACTTTCAATTCCAAAATTAAAAAAAACAAATGCAAAAATAGCATCATCCAACTCAACATACATTTTACCTATCTTTATACCCATGGTACTAATTATAGCAGCCACTATCAAAGTAAGTAGAAATAAAGCAACATCTTTAGGATTATTTATATTTAGTGTTAAAAGAGATTCAAATATTACGGGAATAGCTATCATTAATAATATAACCCTAAATATTTGCTGCCCTTTAAATTTATATTCCATAGCTTTCACCTTGTTAAAAAAGTAATATTTTATTAATATAAAATATACCACTTCATGTCATTTTTTTCAAATAAAAAATGAAATTTTAAACAAACATTTTTCTATATTTTATTCCCATTATCAAAGTATAAATAGAGGAAACTAATAATATAAAGCTCATTACTACAAAAGTAATTATTAAATTTCTTGCCGTTGCTGGTGTTTTATTAAACTGTTTCGAAAGAGTCTCAATAAAAACATTAAAATTCTTTGAAGCAAGAAATATATTCCAAAGCCACGCAACAGATGTTAAAAGAGCCATAGGTATACAGGATAATGCATATAAAAGTCCATTATACGACCTATTCCTAACTCCTTTAAGTCCAAGATATATTGGTATAATCATTATTAAAGGAAGTATATAAGAAAAATACTGAGGTGATAATGCAAAAAAAAGTATACAAGTAAGCATATAGGATAAAACTATTCTGTTCAAAGGTTTTAAATTTTCATTGAAATCATATAATGCAGCATTGCAGTATCTTAAATAATATTCTACTTTTCCCTTTTCATTAATATTTGAATCCTTAATAAGTTCTTTCCCCTTCTTTAAAAGGCTTTCATATGTCTCTTTATGCTTATCAGGAACTCCTATTTCCCTGTATTTTTCTATAAGGTTGTCTATATCTTTTATATATTTTTCTTTCTTACTATATATACTGCTTTTATCAAGTTTTTTTCTAATATCTCCAAGCAAAACAACCAAACTGCTATCCATAACGCTACCTCCTAATTATATTAACCCCCGCAAAAGCGGGGGTTAATATTTACTTGCTGTGTTTTAATAACGATGAGAGGGTTATACCTACTGCAACTAATATTATGCCCCAGGCTATTACCATAAAAGCTAATGCACTACTAGACAATTTAAACCCCTCCTTACTTTCTTATAGAAACTTTTGAAGTTTCAAGCTCGACTTTATACCTCTTTTTAATTGAAGTGTATGACTGATAAAATCCTAGAATTAATACAAAACCTATAAGAATTCTTGCAAAGAGAGCCCAATTCCCAAGTCCAGCTTTTATATATACTTCAGGTATTAGGTTAAAGTAACCCTGACTTATATAAGTCTTTGTTGAGAAGAAAAGAAGTATTATTGTAGCAACCGGTGTTAAAAATTGAATAAATAAAGCAAAAAACCACTTTGGAACCCTCCAGTAGCTTCCCTTGTTCATAGCCTCAAGAGCCTTATCCTTCATAAGCCATCCACAAGCTATAACTTCGATAAGTCCTAGAATTACAAGAAGATAGGAACCTACCCAGTTATCAAGCTCACTTAATACTGCAAGTTCAGATGTCTTTGTAAGACCAGCTTCAAGTCCAACAGGAATACCAAGAATTATATAAAGCACAAATACCATTATTGAAGCTGTTGTTTTCTTAATTCCAAGTTCTTCTTCTATAAGGGCAACTATATAGTTGTACATCGCAATAGCGCTTGTAAATCCAGCAAAGAAAAGGAGTAGAAACCAGAAAGTACCGAATATTTGTCCTCCAGCCATCTGTCTGAAGATGTTTGGAAGAGCTATAAATGAAAGCCCAACACCACTATTTAATCCTTTTTCTCCAAGGAATGTATAAGCTATGGGAATGGCTATTGTACCTCCAAGTATAACTTCTGCAAGCTCATTTAATGATATCGTAGCAACCCCTGACAAAACGATATCATCCTCAGGTTTAAGGTATGATGCATAATTTGGTATAATACCCATACCAATCGATAATGTAAAGAATATCTGTCCTGCTGCCGCAAGAGCTGCTGTCCAATTCAGCGCATCCCATCTTGGGGTCCAAATATAATTAAGTCCTGCAATAGGAGTCCAGTCTGGATTAACAGGTGCTCCAAGAGTTAATGTTCTTATAATAAGTAAAATTCCGAAAATATAAATCATAGGCATCATAAATTTAGCCCATGCCTCTATACCTGCCTGAATCCCTCTCATAACTGCAAATCCTAAAAATCCAAGTGCTATAACCCAGAATACTATAAATCTTCCTGGGCTTTGGATATATTTTACAAATATATCCCCTGTTTCAACTGCTTTATCCATATAGCCGCCTGTTGCTGACATCCACGCATATCCAAGAGTCCAACCTATAATATGATTATAATACGAGTTTACAAGCACAGTAACTGAAAAAGCGAGTGCTCCTGCAAGTGCTCCAAGTACTGCAGCTAATTTTGGCTTAATTCCTTCTCTTGCCTGAAGGTAAACCATTGGTCCTAAAGTCCCATGTCCGTATTTCCCACCTTCACGCCCAAGATTCCATTCAACAAGCATAAGTGGTATACCAAGAAGTATTAGAGCCCCGAAATACGGTATCATAAAGGCTCCTCCTCCATTTTTTGCCGCTTGGTATGGGAATCTCCAGAAATTACCTAAACCAATGGCATTTCCAGCCATAGCCAGAATCATTCCAATTTTACTACCCCAGTTTTCTCTCTTTTCTGACATGATAAACCTCCTTTCAAAAAAATGAATTTTATTATTATGATAATGCATTTATTAGAAAATTTCAATAATATTATATTACGTTTCCTTCATAATATTTGCACATTTTGAAGATTTGAAAAAAATTTAACATAGTCTTATTTAAGATTTATCATATACTATTTATTGATAAAGTATATATTTAGTAGATTTCATAAGATATTTTCTCTATCTAACAACATATACTTCATTAAATTGTTACACAATATTAAAATTGCTGTTATTTTTTTAACTCTTATAGCTCTATTTCCAACTTTATACACCTTCCAAGAACTGTGAAAGATTTAACATCCCTTGTTTCAGTTTTTAATTCATTTGAATGAGATAAAATTAACACTTTATTCGAATCTATCCTTTTAATTTGTCTTATGCATCTTTTACCGTCAATATCTATAAGAGAGATTGAATTGTTTTGTATTTCCGATGTTTCATATACTAATATTCTATCATCTTTAAATATTCTAAAGCCTCTCATGCTGTCATCCGGTGCTTTAACATAAAAAAGTTTATCAGCTGAATATCCTTCTATTTTCTTTTCTATAACTGGAAGATATTTATAATCATATATCTCCTTTAAATCAATGCTATATACGGATATTTTTTTTAAAATATGCGCAAAAGCATCTTCCCACTGCTTATTTATACTTACTTTTCCCTCTGTTTCTTTTATATTTTCTATTGGTTCAGTAACATCATCGAATATTTCTTCATTTAAACTCACTTCAAGGAACTTTTCTATTTTTTTAATTAAATTTTCATTTATTATTCTTTTACCTGACTCAACCTCTAAAATAAACCCTTCAGAAACTCCTAGTTTTTTAGCAAGAGCTTTAACTGGTATACCTGCCCTTTGCCTTGCATCCTGTATTTTTTGTCCTACTCTGCTCATATTAACACCTCTTTTCGTAATTCTAAAACGTTGGTAATAGTATACCAAAAAAAAGAAATTATTAAAAGAATGAAATATACTATCTTTATCTTTCCTATTTTTATATTTATATATACTTAAAATTTAAATATGTTTAAAATACGCCCTTTTTAAAACCTCAAGTATTTCTATCTCATAGCTTTCCTTTGCTTTACTCAAAAATTCTATTCCCTTTTGACAATAAAGCAATAATTCCTCTGTTAGATAATCTGAAAATACCTCATTTATTTTATAGTTATTTTTCATATTAAGTTTTATCTCAGCTTTAATTCTATAAACGATACCTATTTCATGTGGACTTTTCAATTTTTCTGAATATTTATCAGCTTTTTTAAGATGCTCTTTACTTTCATTATATTTACCCTCTTTTGTCAATAAAAGAGCCATAAATCCCTCAGCTATTGCTCTGCCCCAAAGGGAATCGCTTATTTCATACAATTCCAAGGCATTTTTAAAGTAATTCTTTGACCTTTCATAATCTCCCATTTCAAAGGCTGCTTGACCAGCATTCCCATAGAATACTGCAGTAGAACTATATGAATTTTTACCGCTTATAGATATTGCTCTATCATAATATTCAAGCGCTGAAGAAAATTTCATATTTTGGCGTCTTATATCACCTATATAATTATAAGCAGCCGCTATATTTAAAGAATATATAAACTGTTTTTCATTTAAAAGTTTAAATATATCTATTGATTTTTTTAACAGTTCCTCAGCTCTATCAAAATCTTTCATCATGGCTCTGTTCAATCCCTTTAATCTTAAAAGACTTCCTTTTTCATATAAATTATCAGTATCCATTGCAATTTTCAAAGCTACTTCAACATACTCTTCCATCATCTTTTCACTATATGTTTGTATGCAATAATAAATAAGCTGCTTGTACCCTTTTAAAATTAAATCTTTATCATTTATATCCTCTCCGATTTCTATCATTCTTTTTATACAAAATATACCCTTATCATATTCTCCCTCTCTTATTAGATATCTTCCTTTTATATGAAGAAACATAGCTTCATACTTTTTTACTTCATTTTTTTCTTCTTCTTTTATTTCTTCAATCTGCCTTTCAATATCATTGATTTGTTTTATAACATTAAAGTTATTAATATAATTATCATTATTTTTAAAGTTACTTATAACTGGAAAAAGTTCATGATTAAAATCAAGATATGCACTTACGTTTTTAATGCTGTACTTTAAGGCAGAAAGTCTATTCCCTGAATTTATATAATGATATATAAGCTTAGAATACAAATCAATATCTCTATTATCTCCTTTTATATTCTTTTCTAAAGCTCTAGCTATCCTTTCATGAAGTATTTTTCTCCTTGTCAATGATTGTTTCATATATATATATTCTCTTAGTTTTTGATGGGTAAATCTATAACATACATCAAAGGGATAAAACATCTCACAGATAATATTCCTTTCTTTAATTTCTTCAATTATATCCATTATTTCCGTATCATCTTTACCACTTATCTCTTTTATAATGCTAAGGGGTGCTTCATCAAAAAACATAGATATTATTCCAAGAAGTTTCATTGCATTGTCAGATATATCTATAAATCTGCTTTTAATTAAATCCTTAATCTTTTCTGACGTAAAATCTATTTCTTTATTCCTTAAAATACTGCTTATAAATTCAACTATAAAAAAAGTATTTCCCTCGGTTTCTTTAAAAATTCTCTCCTTTATATCTTCAGTTAAATTATAATCTGGAAGGGCAGTTTTTATAAAATCTTCAGTTTGTTTAAAATCAAATCGTTTAATTTGAATTATTTGAATTTTTTCATATTTTGACATAAGCGTAATAAACTTATCTACTCTTTTCCCATACCCATCCCTTATAGTTAAAAGTATCATCACATTTTCTATGTTTTTCATTAAAAAATTCCCTATAAGATTAAGACTCATAGTATCAGCCCAATGTATATCTTCAAATATTATAATTATTTTTTTATTTTTAGCTGCAGTTTCTATAATTTTAAATACTGCATCCTCCATCCTTCCATATCTTACCCTGTTAAAACTATCTTTAGCATCTGCACCTGATGATTCGTCAAAAATATTTGGAAACATATATAATGCAGATTGTATAATGCTTTCATTTATTTTTATATCGCTTTTTTTAATAAATTCCCATAAAACATTCATAACAGCATTCCATGGTTTTAAAAAATAATTTTCTTCTGCTTGATAACAGATTGTCTGAATTAATAGTACATCTTTACTAATTCCCTTTAAAAATTCATCCTTTAATCTTGTCTTTCCTATTCCTGCTTCTCCTGTTATTACTGCAGCTTTTGAAATGTTATTTTTTATAAACTCAGTATATATTTTTTTCAACTCTTTAAGCTGATTATCTCTTCCGTAAAAAATATCTTTTTTATTTTGTTTAGTATCTTTCCCATTTTCTCTTATATCAAGTATTCTCTCTAAAACAGCCTTAGTTTTTAGTTCAGGAGTAATTCCAAGTTCTCTTTCTAATACAAGAGAGAGTTTTTTATATAACTCTATGGCTTTATTATACATTCCCTTTGCAGAATATATCTTCATAAGTATTCTATATGCCTTTTCATCAAGTTCATCTACCGAAATTAAAGTCTTTGCACATCTTTCAGCTAAATCATAATTTTCATCTTTAAGATAATTTTTAAGCGAAGCATATATGTTTTTTTGCTGTAGTTCCTTAAAGTATTCACGATTACACAAAATCCAATTATCATAATATTCATTATCTTTTAACGAAAAACCTTTTAAAAACTCGCCATATTTATCATCAATTTTATTGTTTAGTATATCATCTATATCCCTAACCAAATTAATATCAGGATTTATCATCAAAATTGATTTTTGAGGGGATATTATTATATCCATATCGAATGTTTTTTTTATTTTATATATGCTGTCCCTTAGATTTTTCTTTGCGCTTTCCTCATCATTATCAGGCCATAGAAACATACAAATTTCATCTCTTGTTGCTTGTTTTTTTATTATCATATAATAAAAAAGCGCCTCGGCCTTTTTAAAAGGGAAAGCCACTATTTCATCATTTTTAAAAACCACTGGAACATCAAGCATTTTTACATATATAAAGTCCACATTTTCCCCTCCTTAATCTTTTTAATAACATTATAACATAAAAAAGGCTTATAATACTTTGTGTATCATAAGCCTTTTATTAATTAAAGGACTACTTTTTTCAATATTTCCTCTTCTCTTTTACAAACAGCTTTTTCAATATCTGAAACTTCCTTTGAAATTTCACTAACAAAATTCTCATCCTTTATAGAAAGAAGATTTATTTTTACATTATATAAAGCTGACAATGCTGCCGTTCTTGCCATCATTGCAGCAACTGCACCATCTGTAATCGCATTTTTATTTCCTTTTAAAACAATTTCTTCTACTATATCCATAAGGGAAAGAGCATCCTTCGCAACCTTTAAAGGAACAAGAGCTGCTTCTTTTGAAGCCTTTTCCATAGCTGCCTTCCTTGTTCTTATTTCTTCTTCATTGTTTTTAGGCATCTTTAACGCCTTCATAAATTCATTAAAAGACTCAGCATCTTTATCGATATCTCTTACAAAGCTTTCTTTATATTTCCCTGCCGTATCTATAATCTTTGGCATATCTTTTTGAACATCTTCATACCCCTTTTTCCCAACTGTAAGGTTTGCAACCATTTCAGTAAGAGCCGCTGAAATTGCTCCTGATAATGCCGCTATGCTTCCTCCACCAGGCACAGGAGAGTTAGATGCTGTTTCATTTAAAAATTCTATAACACTCTTTTGTGCAAGCATACTATACCTCCTACTCCATTATTCTTGTCTCTAAAATCTGTTCCATTGAAAAGTCCTCAACTCCAAGGTAATAAACAGCCGTATCAATTAAAGCTTCCATAGGAACAAGACCTATTATTTCGCTTCCGACAACGCTAACTCCATACCTTTTTGCTTCTATCTTAATAAGCTCAAAGGCCCTATAAAGCGCTGTTTTGGTATAATCGGTCATATTCATTGAAACTTGAACAATTCCTCTGTCCTTAAGTTCTACTCCTATGGCTTTGCAATATCTTAAACCTCCACCTATAAACCTTACATTTTTTGCAATTTTATTAGCTATTTCTATATTGTTGGTGTTAAGATTAACATTAAATGCAACAAGAGGCTTTCTAGCACCAATCGCAACAACCCCTGCAGATGGATGAACTTCTTGAGGTCCAAAGTCTGGCTTCCACTGAGGCTGTTTTATTTTTTCAAACATTCCTTCAAATTCGCCCTTTCTTATATTAGCAAGGTTTTCTCTTTCAGGAACTGATGCTGATTTTTCATAAAGGAACACAGGAAGATTGTATTTTCCTGCAACAATTTTAGCAACTTCCTTTGAAAGTTCAACTGCCTCAGTCATGCTTATATTTTTTATTGGAATAAAGGGAACAACATCAACCGCTCCCATCCTTGGATGCTGCCCATTATGGTGTCTTAAATCTATAACTTCAACAGCAACGCCTATTGCCTCTATAACAGCTTCTTTTACAGCTTCAGGTTCTCCAACAACAGTTACAACTACCCTGTTATGATCCTCATCCCTTTTATAATCAAGAAGTTTAACATTATCCTTCCCTCTAAATGGATTTACTATTTTTTCAATTTTTTCAAGATCTCTCCCCTCGCTAAAATTGGGAACACATTCAATTATTTTTTTCATTTTATCACCTGTACCTTTCTAATTTCTATTTTTAAACCCTTCCTCTACAACTTTTTTAATTAAATCCTCCGATGGAATATATGGAAGAGTTATATGATCTGTTCCTTTATTAATTTTGTTATACTCTATGCTCGTTTCAATTGAATGTTCGTTTCTTGCCCAAGCACGTCTTGCAACTCCTCCCATAACATCCCAGAGCATAGCTGATTTTATTATTTCATCTATTCTCTCGCTTCCATCAAGAACAAGTCCAAATCCTCCGTTTATAGCCTTCCCTATTCCGACTCCTCCCCCATTATGAAGGGCAACAAGGCTCATACCACGTGCTGCATTTCCTGCAAAGCACTGAACTGCCATGTCAGCCATTATATTGCTTCCATCCTTTATATTAGCAGTTTCTCTAAATGGAGAGTCTGTACCACTTACATCATGGTGATCCCTTCCAAGCATTATAGGACCTACTTCTCCCTTTCTTACCATGTCATTAAATTTAAGAGCTATTTTCATTCTTCCATAGGCATCCTGATAAAGTATTCTCGCCTGAGTTCCAACTACAAGATTATTTTTCTGCGCATCCCTTATCCATATATAGTTATCCCTGTCCTGACCTCTTCTGTTTGGATCTATACATTCCATTGCAGCATGGTCAGTCTTTATAAGATCCTCCTGCTTTCCACTAAGGCATACCCATCTAAAAGGACCGTACCCATAATCAAAAAGTTCAGGCCCCATTATATCTTCAACATAGGATGGGAATATAAATCCATCCCTTTCATCTATACCATTTTTTGATATTTCTTTAACTCCTGCATCATAAACTGCCTTCATAAAAGAATTACCATAGTCAAAGAAATAAGCTCCCCTGTCAACAAGAATTTTAATAAGTTCAAAATGCCTTCTAAGGCTTTTATCAACGTATTCCTTAAATTTATTTCTATCGGTTTTTAAAAGATTAGTTCTTTCTTCAAAGGTAAGACCCTGTGGGCAGTATCCTCCATCATATACAGCATGGCATGATGTTTGATCTGATAAAAGCTCTACCTTAATATTATTTTTAACTACATATTCAAGCAAATCCACTATATTGCCATAGTATGCTATAGATATAGGTTCTTTCTTTTTCAAATATTCATTTGCAATTTTAAATACCTCATCAAGATCTTCAGATATAACTTTAACCCAGCCCTGATCATGTCTTGTCTTTATTCTAGAATAATCCACTTCAGCTATTATTCCAACTGCATTTGCAATTTCTGCCGCCTTTGGCTGAGCACCGCTCATTCCTCCAAGACCTGAGGATATAAACATATGTCCTCTTAAATCCTCATTTTGACCAATACCGAGCTTCTTACGCCCTGCATTAAGAATAGTATTAAATGTTCCATGAACTATTCCTTGAGGCCCTATATACATCCATCCTCCTGCTGTCATCTGACCATAATTTGCAACACCCATTTGCATCGCATAATGCCAATCCTTTTGAGTATCGAACATACCAACCATCATAGCATTCGTTATTATTACTCTTGGTGCGTCAGGTTTTGATTTGAAAAGTCCGAGGGGATGACCAGACTCAATTACAAGGGTCTGATTATCCGTCATTATTTCAAGATATTTTTTAATAAGTCTATATTGCATCCAATTTTGGCATACCTGACCTGTTTCTCCATAGGTTACAAGTTCGTAAGGATAAAGCGCAACTTCAAAATCCAGGTTATTATCTATCATAACCTGAAATGCCTTTCCTTCTATACAGTTTCCCTTATATTCATCGATTGGCTTTCCATATATTCTTCCCTCAGGTCTAAACCTATAACCATATATTCTTCCTCTCGTTATAAGTTCATTTAAAAATTCAGGTGCAAGAATTTCGTGATATTTTTCAGGTATATATCTCAGTGCATTTTTAAGTGCTATTTCCGTCTGTTCTTTAGTCAGGGTAAAGCCTCTATCAGGAGCTCTTCTAATACCTGGTACAAACTCAGGCATCTTAGGAAGCTCATCATCAAGCTTTATAGTCATAGCTTCACTAATATCGATATTACTAAACATTAAATCACTCCTTTAAAAGATATTTTTCTATCTTAATTATATTTTATGTACGTCTATAATCCGTCTAAATATAGAATATATTTTAAATTTAACTATTAAACTTTCATTTTTGAAATAAAAATTCTCATAAATACCTAGTTTTAATAAAATAAAAGCCCACAATACTGATAATGCCAATAAAAGATTCTTAAAAAGCAAAATTGACTTATCAGTATCATAGGCTAAATAATAAATTCAATATAATACTTTCATAATTTTTATTTAGTAGTATTATTTAATAAGTTATTTTATAAAAAAGCATTATTAAAATTATCCCACAGACAAAAATTTAATTAATAAGTCCTGCAATTGCCGCTCCGATAACAGGTGCATTATCTATCTTCACAAATTCAACAAAGCATTCCATTTCATCGTTAATATTTTTCCTTACATAGTAATCAAGTTTCTCTCTAAAACCCTTAAGCTTATAAAAAGTAGAACCATCTGCAGTAATACATACAGGTTTAAGAGGATTTTTCCCTTTACCAATTTTCTTGATTGTCCCTGCAAGGCTTATAGCTATTATCTTTGCAGCTCTTTCTATCATAAAATCTATTATATAAAATAGTGTTAAGCGATCATCTTCATTAAAGCAGCATTTTGAAAGTACATTATCTGAATATGGAAAATTTAAAAATTCACTTACATCTTTTAAATTTAAAGATTCTAATTTATTAATATTAGAAGAAAATTTCCCTGTAAAAAGATTACTTTCAGCAGCTTTTTTGATAGTTTTAAATATAAGCGGTCCTAAATACCTCCCCGACACCATCTTTTCAAACAAATATTCATTTGTATCAATCATTTCCATATCAAATTCTCTATCTACGGCACCTCTTTTTATTTTCCCATATCCTCCTGATTCCATATTTATAATCATATTTGATGATTCATCAGCATTTGCAATCTTTTTTATATTTCTGCAATCCTCTATGTAACATGTGTTAGTCCCTGTACCGAGTATAAAACCTATGTAGCTTTCAAAACTTTTTTCAGGGCAAAAGGCCTTCCCACCAAGTAAAGTCGCTACCGTATCGTTTAATATTACGATTTTTTTATCTCCATATCCCCTCTCTTTAATCCTTTTAAGTATATTTTCTCCTACTATATCCCCTATAATTCCATCTATCTTAACCTGCTTACTCATCTGAAGTACAATTCCATCTTTATTTGGCAAAACTTCCGTGGGATAAGAAAAACAAAAACCTATTCTATCACTTTTGTTAAGTACAGGTTCTACATAATCTACTACTTTATTATAAAATTCTTCCTTCGATATTTCCCTATCCGAGCCAGGCATAGGATATACACTAAAATCGGATATTTGAGATCGCTTTTTATCATCAAAGATAACAACAGCAACTCTAAAATTCGTTCCTCCAGCATCCATTACAATAACAGGTTTATTTTCAGGTATAGACCCATCTATTGTTAAATATGTAGGTATCATCTTTAATGTTCCTTCATCATATGTAAGTCCTTTTTCCATTTCACTTATAAAATCTTCACGGCTTTCAATAAAGGGAATATCTTCATAATACATATCATTAGTTTTTAAAAATTTTATAACAGCATTTTTAATCGTATCCATTTTCCAGCCCCCTATATTAAAATTTATCAGAATTCACATTATTTTCATAATACAATATAATGAAAATCTATGCAATACCGAAAACATATTATAGGGCATTAATTCCTTGGAAACAACATGCTATAAGAAAGGGAAATATTATATGAACAAAAAATTCAAATTATCTAACCCGTTTAAAAATATTAAAATTAAATCATTAAAGAAAATCAAATTTTCTTTAATGTCCAAAGACAAACTTTCAGTAAAACTCATTAAAATCATAGCATCAATTACAGCAGTATCCTTTATACTTCTTATATCTATTGTTACTTCTATTATAGAATCGTCTACTAAAAAACAATATATAAATTCTGCCAATCAGATATTAAATCAAAATAAAAATCATATTGAATATATAGTAAACAGTATTAATAACTATTCTATACAAATTGCTTCAGATAAGGATTTAATAGATAAAATAGCAAAACATAACAGCTGCGATAACGATTATGACAAAATGACAGCAAATAAAGCCATAGAAAATAAAATACGTTCTATAGCTCTTTCAAACGAAATAATTCAAAATATTTATCTTTTAACATATGATGGATACAAATGTGGTTATCCAAATATAAAATCTGATATTACAATAGATAAAATTCCTTATTATAGTGAAATATCTAAAAATAAAACTTCAAATTTTTGGACTTCTCCAATAAATCTTGATTTGGGATATAGTGATAATATTTGTATTGCAAATTATACAATATTGAAAAATCTTATAACATCAAGCGATCTAGGCATACTTATAATTGGAATTAACCCCCTTGAATTATCAAAAGCTTTAATTTCTGAAAACACTCTATCAAGGATTTATATTGTTGATAGCAAAGGTTATATAATAGCTCATCCAAATGAAAATTTGATTGGCAAAAAAATTAATGAAAAAGCGCTTTCTTTCACATCAAATGAAGGGTCATTTAATTATAAAACCGGAGATAAAAATATGTTCGTCGTTTATACAACCTCCGATGTGAATGGGTGGAAATATGTTTATGAAATTCCAAACAAATTATTAACAGAAAGTGCAGATTCAATTAGAAATTATATTATAATTTTAGGTATTATATTTATTTTTTTAATGATAGCAATTATTACCATATATATGAATAATCTTTTAAAACCCCTTGAAACTATTTCTTTATCTGCAAAAAGTATAGAATCAGGCAATCTTAATACAAGCATAAACATAAAAACTAATGATGAAATAGGTCTTCTCTCAAAAACTTTTAACAATATGATACAAAATTTAAAAGCAATGATAGAAAGAATCATAAGCGTAATTAATGAAACAAAAGATGTTAATCAAAAAGTCAGCACCAATATAATTGAACTTTATGCTCAAATACAGGAAATATCTGCAAGTATGCAAACAATATCGCAAGGCGCCTTGACTCAAAATAAAAAAACTTATCAATGTAGCGAAATGGTTAAATCCTTTGGAGATAATCTTAAAAACGTAATAAATGTATTTTCAAATATAGATGAGAAATCTCGATACGCAATGAATAAAAGCCAAAATGGAATATCCTACATAAATGGGGTTAATGAAACGTTTATAGAAAATACAAAGCTTATAGACAATATGAAAGATATTTCATTCGAACTTACAAACAGCACAAAAAATATTGAATCTATTCTTGATGATATAAATAAAATATCTGAACAAACAAATCTTTTAGCACTTAATGCCGCTATTGAGGCTGTAAGAGCAGGAGATGCTGGTAAAGGATTTATGGTTGTAGCTGAAGAAGTAAGAAAACTTGCCGATAGCTCTAAAAATTCTGCGACAAGCATTGCTGAAATAATAAACGACATAAATAATAAAATAGTTAAAACCTCAGAAACTATAATTAATATCTCAAAAGTATTAAGCACTCAAACAAGCTCAATAAGCGAAATTACTTCTATTTTTAATGAAATAAATCTTTCATTTAAGGAAGCATTAAACAGCATACAACACTTTGGAGAAATCTTTAAAAATATAGATAGTCAAAAAAATCACATAATTGCTTCCATGGAAGAAATATCTAATATATCTCAGAACACTTCCGCCGCTATTGAAGAAATAAGTGCTTCTTCAGAAGAACAAGTAAAGGTTGTTGAAAATGTTAAACAGCTTATGTCTGAACTTGATGAAGTTTCTGAAAAACTCCAATTTATGATCTCTCAATTTAAAATATAAACCACCCTGATGGGTGGTTTTATTATCTGTATTTTTTAATCTTTTCATCAATAGTAACACCATCTTTTTTGTAGTCGATTTTAACTATCGAAATAATCCTCTCCGCTCCTTCCTTAACACATATTTCCTGAGATTTTTCAACTATTTTCAAGAGTTCTGACAATTCTCCTTCCATAGTTGTCTCCATAGGACCCACCTCATACTTTACATTACATGATGAAATATATTCAATTACTTTATCAACAACGCTATAAATCTTATTTTCCTCAACATTTGGTATTATCTGAAGACTAAGATTACATTTTGGCATATTAACCCTCCTATTCTATACATATATCAATTATATCTCCATCTTTTAATATATCAGTATAAGCAGCTTCTTTTCCATTGAGCTTTAAAGCAACAACCTTAGCACTTGAAGCTTCAAATTTTACATAGTTAAAAATATCAACAAATATGTATTCATCTTTATCTTTTAATTCTATTTTATTTCCATTTACAGTTACCATTATTCCTTTTTTAATCTCTTTTGATGCTACAACTTCATCCTCTAATTTTTTCAATTGCAAATCCATGATATTTTTTTCTTCTTCAATCTCTATATTATCCCCATTTCTAATAACATAATCTTTTTGTACATATTCACCATTTACCTTAACTTTTACATCATCAAAACCGTATATCTTATATAAATCCCTTATAGTAACCACTGCATCTTCTCCTGGTTTTGCAACATTTATAATAATCTTATCTCCATTTTTTATCTCTGTCTTTAAATTTTTAACCTCATTATTCACAAAAACCTCACAGGGCTTGGGCATTTCTCCTAATATAGTCTTTTCTAATCCATTTAGTATAAAACTTACAGGCTTCCCACTCCTTCCTATAATATGTTCCCCTTTAAACCCTGCATAAATAAGAGCATCAGAAACCATAAGCCTTCTTGAATTCAAAAGCTTTATCTCTTTTTCGTTTACACTTACATATATAAAATTATTTCCCCTTTGCATATTAGCAGTTGCAGCTATACCTAAAGGCGTTATAACTTCTGGTCCACAAACCTTTTTCCCTCTATACTTTATATCCCGTAAAACCTCTGTACCTCTTACTGCTACCCTTTGAATAGGAAGATTAAGTTTTTGAGCTATATATTTATCGAGGCTTTCGATTTTACTTCCTCCTCCTATCAAAAACACCGCTCCAGGAGCTTTCCCATTATACTCCAATATCTTCTCAACTATAGAATTTGCAAGATTTTCAACACTACTTTTGATAGCTTCTTTTATTTCCTGTGTCTTTTTTACTTGTTTTATACCCATAATATCTATAAATGTTATTTCTTTTTTGTTGCTCAAAGAAAACTTTATTTTTTCAGCCGTATTAAAATCAACAAGATAGTTTTGACATATAGTTTCTGTAATTTCATCTCCTGCAATAGGCACCATAGCATAAGCAACTACTGAGCCATCTTTAGTTATTGCAATATCAGAAGTACCCGCACCTATATCAACAAGACAAAGGTTTAACATCCTTAAATCCTTAGGTATTGCAACATTTATAGCTGCAATAGGCTCTAAAGTAAGATTTGAAACTTCAAGATTAGCTTTTTTAACTACAGCATAAAGACTTTCTACAACCGTTTGAGGTAAAAAAGTCGCGAGTATATCAGCCCCTATAGATTTTGCCCTGTGATTTAGTAAATTTGATATCATATACCCATTTAGATAATAATTTATCACGCTGTATCCAACGCAATAATATGTTATCATCTCATCTTCATGTAAATCATCATCAATACTTTTTTGTGCAAGTTCAACGCCTTCTATTTCAAGGCTGCTTACTATTTCACTATTTATATCACAGATAGACTCAAAACTTTTATTTACAGTTATCTTTTTTGTTTTCAATGCTCTTCCTGCAGCAGCTATAGCAACTTTTTTTAATTTAAATCCACACTTCTTCTCAAGCTTATCTTTAATTTCTATAACTACTTTAGCTACTTCATCAACATCATGTACTTGTCCATCATACATAGCTCTGCTTTTATGCTCTAAAACCTCTAATGCAACTACTTCAAAAATATCATTTTTTTCATATCCTATAACACCAACAACAGTTCTTGTACCTATATCAAGGGCAAATATTAAATCATCATTAATCATAAAAGCCACCTCTAAAGTTTAAATTTGCTTTTTATAGATTCTATAAGTTCTATATATTTCCCTTCATACATTAAGTATCTTTTTTAATAGTCAAATTCGTTTCCTAAATAATAAATCCTCAACATAAATATATACTTTTTTTAACCCTCCTTCAAATACTTTATAAAACATTTCACCAATTACACTTGTTTATATTCATTAATAGTACAAATTATAATGTCAAAATTTATTTCTTATTTATTTCTTTAAGCTATATATAAAATCCATAGTATTTATCGCCTATAAAACTGAAATTCCTAATATCTTTATATATCCCATATCTATCTTTTCTTAAATTATAAATATTTTTAATTCATTTATCTTTTCCTATTTAAAGACTTATATATTTTATTATATTTTATATATTTTACTAAAATTGTTTGAAACTATAATAATACAAATACTTAAAATATTATTTATCTAAAATGTGGAACTTTTAGAAAACTAATGCGTCATATATATTGATAAAATAATCAGAAAGGAGATTATTATGAAGAAGGTTCTATCTTTTATAATGGCTATGATTCTGTTTGCAGACTGCACCTATCCTTTAAAGGCAAGTGCTGAGGATAAAATAACTTCAAGCAAGGCAATAGAAATAGCAAAATCAGCCTTCAATCTAAATACGGAAGGTTATAATTTAAATCAAAATTACATTGAATCTGACAATAGAAAAATATATAAACTTAATTGGTATTCCAAAAAGAAAGACGGTAGCAATATATATGTTTCAGTAGATGCACAGTCTGGAGAAATTATAAATATGAGTATGTTGGATGGCTCAACATATACTCCTAGAAGAATACCTAAGTATCCAAAATCAAATGCTAAAGCAGTAGCAGAAGAAATAGTAAAAAAACTTCAGCCCGATAAATTTAAAAAGATAAAGTTAATAGATAACGCAAACAATTTATATGACAGCAATTATTATTCCGATGTATATACTTTTAATTTTATAAGAATAGAAAACAATATTGAAGTAAACGATAATGGTATAACAGTTTCAGTGGATAAGAATAATTTAAAAATAAGAAACTATGATTTAAACTGGGATAATATAGAATTCCCTGATACTTCAAAAACTATAGAAATTGATACAGCAAAAGAAATTTTTAAAGAAAAGCTTGGATTAGAGCTGTCATATTCTATGTCTTATAATCTAAATTCAAAGAAAAATACTCCTATACTTGTTTATTCACTAAAAAACGGAAATGTCCCAATAGATGCTATAAATGGAGATATTATTAAAACTGGATATTATACTCCTTATATTAATGGATTAAGTAAAGAAGAAGGAAAAAGCGATACTTTAGAAAATTTAAGCACAGAAGAGCATAAAATTATTGATGCCAGCAACAAATATATTTCAAAGGAAAAAGCAATAGAAATTGCAAAGATGTATCTTCCATTAAATGAAAAATACAAGCTAACCAACGCCAATCTTTATTCAAATAGCAATAATGATACCGCTTTATGGTATTTATATTGGGAAAATATTGATTCTACATCAAAAAACTATAATTATATGAATGCCCAAATCGACGCTGTAAATGCAGAAGTAAAATCCTTCTATTATGGAGGTTCTGATTTTGACCAGCTTTTAAAGGATAAAAAACCTTCCTATGATAAGGATCAAGCAAAAAAAATAGCTGATGATTTTATTATGAGCATATATCCTGAAAAGTTTAAACAGATTGAATATAAGGAAACAAACGATTATTATACTATTAATAAAGAAAATCTCATTCCTCCAATTTATTATTTCACATATGTTAGAAAAATAAATGGCATAACCTGTAATTTCGATTCGATTACTGTAAATGTAAATACTTATACTGGAAAAGTTACAGGCTTTAATATAAATTGGTCAAAAAACCTTGAACTTCCTTCAAAAGAAGGAGCCATAGATATCAATAAAGCCTATAACATTTTATTCAACAAGCTCAACTTCTCACTAAAATACGTAAAATGCTATGATTATATTAATTCAGATGCTAAACCTCAAATAAAGCTTGCTTACGTTTTAACTCCTTTTAGCGGAATTATAGATGCAAAATCCGGAAGCATATTAGATTACAACGGAAACCCAATTAAAATACAAAAAACTCCTGAATACTCAGATATTAAAGGTAATCCTAACGAAAACAATATAAAACTTTTATCAGAAATAGGTATACTAAAAGATACTGACAATAAATTCAGACCAAACGATAATATCCTTCAAAAGGATTTTGTAAAACTAATTATTTTATCCATAGATCCATATTCATATAATTTAGATGACTCCTATGAGGCTTATTATGAGCAGGCAGTAAATAAAAAAATAATCTCAGAAAAAGAAATAAGTCCTGAATCTCAGGTAACAAGGCAGCAAGCTGCAAAAATGATAGTAAAAGCTTTGGGTGTTGGATTTGTAGCAGATGTTACAAATATGTATAACGTATCAAAATTCAAAGATGCAAACTCAATATCACCAGAATATAAAGGATACGTCGCAATATCTTCAGAACTTAAAATAATCAATGGATATGATAATTATATTTATCCTTTAAAGAGCATAAGCAGGGGTGAAGCTGCAACAATTATTGTAAATTTCTTAAATGTAAATACTGACTCAAAAGAATAAAATAAAATCTTTAATAACCTTTATAAGTAAAAAATTTTATTAATAAAGCCTATAATACTGCATAATGGATCTTTTCCTCTCATTAAGGCTCTATATTGGCTTTAGCAGTATTACGGGCTTTTATTTTTATATTAAAAATTTTTATTAAGAAATGGTTTTATCTTTACACCAATTATAGATACTAAAACTATCTTAATTATATCTGCAATTATAAAAGGCAGAACAGCAACTTTTATAATATTTACAACTACCATTGGTTTTCCAAGAAAAAAATTCATTGTAAAATACATGTATATAACTCCAAAAGCATAAAGAACTGTAAGTCCTAAAATCTGCGCCAAAAACATTCTTACAAAATTGCTGCTTTTCTTTGAATATATTCCAATTATATAAGCAGCAAAAATAAAGCCAATAATAAAGCCAAAGGAAGGCTTAAATATATAAGACAATCCTCCTCCTTTAGAGAATACAGGAAGACCTAAAAGTCCCAAGGCAACATATATTATTTGAGATAAAGCCCCCATTTTTGCTCCAAGCAACACTCCTGCTAAGGCGCAAAAGAAAAACTGAAGTGTGAATGGTATATATCCTATATCTATTCTAATAAAAGCTCCAATACATGTAAGCGCTGCAAAAATAGATATAAGAATCATATCTTTAATCTTCATTTATATCCCCCTTTATTACCAGGTTATAATATTTTATTATAATACTAAGTAACATATTTTAAAAGTACTTATCTTATAAAAATATATTAATTTTAACATATCTAATTATTAACATTTAATTTTAAAGTGTTATAATAGTATATGGATAATTTTTCTAACAATATCGAGGTGGTTTTATGGACATAAAGGAAACATATAAATTCCTTATTTGCGGCGACTCCATATCAAGAGGAGTTATCTTTGATGAATCAAAGGGTAAGTATACCATATTAAAAGATAGTTATACCTCACTTTTAGAAGATAAAATAAAAGGAGTAATTTTAAATGCTGCAAGATTTGGTAACACATTAACCAAAGGAATATCAAGAGTAACAAACGAAATATCCAAACTCCATCCCGACATTATCATTTTGGAATTTGGGGGAAATGACTGCGATTTTAATTGGAATGAAGTTGCTAAGAATCCATATATAAATCACCTTCCTAATACGGATTTTGATACCTTTGAAAAAACATTAACTGATTTTATAATTTCAATGAAACACGATGGCATAACTCCAATATTACTATCCCTTCCACCTATAGATGCAGACAGATACTTTAAATGGATTAGCGAAAACGATGATAAAAAGAAAAATAGTATATTGAAGTGGTTAGGAAGCGTAAACAAAATATATTGGTGGCAAGAAAGGTATAATTCAGCAATTATAGATACTGCAATTATCACAAATACAAAATGGATAGATATAAGAGGAGCATTTTTAAAACAGCCCGATTATAGAAAATTTCTATGTATAGATGGCATACATCCAAATAGCGAAGGCCATAAAATAATTGCTGATAAAATGCTCGAATTCACAAAGGTAAATTATGCGTATCTGCTTAAATAAACAACTAAAATTTATTATATACTTGAGGGGTTACTTATATGGAGTTTGTATCTATATTTAAAGGTGAAAAGAATATTGAAGAAGCTTTAAATGAAAGTGAGCTTAAATTTAAATCCTTAACCGAAGCCACCTCATCCTATATTTTAATTTGCAGCGAAAACAAAATATTATATGCTAATCCTGCTGCTGAAAAATTTATTGGATATTCATTAATTGAACTGCAGAAAATGAATGTAAAGGATTTGGTTCATCCAGATTTTAAACATTTTTTTCTAGAATGTACACTTACTCAAAAGAAGGCTGTCCTTTCACCAGAGGTTTATGAAATAAAAGTAATAACAAAATATAAAGAAACAAAGTGGGTAAATGCAACAGCTACTGCTATAAAAATAAATAATGAATATGGTATTTTAATTACAGCCTTTGACATAACCGATAAAAAAATAGCCGAGGAAAAGCTTTTAGAAAATGAAAAAAAATACAAAAATCTCATAAAACTTCTTCCTGACGGCATATTTATATTCGACGAGGAAAAGTGCTTATATGTCAACGAAGCTGGAATTAAAATGCTTGCAGCAGAAAATTATGAACATATAGTAGGTAAAAATTATACTGAAATCATACATTCAGATTATCAAAATTTATTTAAAGAAATCATAAATTATAGTATTAAAAATATTCTCATTCCATCTCCTCTAACAGAAATAAAAATAAAATGTTGCAACGGTAATTTTATAGACGTGGAAATAAGATGTGTTTCTTTTACCCTTAATGGAAAAACAGAAGTACTTTCAATATTTAGAGATATAACCTTAAGAAAAACAGCAATCGAAATCGAAAAACTTTTAAAACAAGCTTTAGAACATGATAAACTAGTTACAGAATTTTTTTCAAATATGTCCCATGAACTTAGGACTCCTATAAACGTTATAATAAGCGCACTTCAAATGTGCGATTTAATGTATAAAAACGGCACAATATTTACCAATACAGAAAAACTAAAAAAATACTTCAGTATTATGAGGCAAAACTGCTATAGACTTATTAAACTTACAAATAATATAATAGATATTACAAAAATGGAATCCGGTTACGTTAACATGAATTTCAAAAATTATAATATAGTTGAGCTCATAGAAGATATTACCTTTTCTGTATCTGACTATATAGAAAACAAAGGGATAAACCTTATATTCGATACTAATATTGAAGAAAAAATAATAGCCTGTGATGCTGATAAAATTGAAAGAATTATGCTTAATCTCCTCTCAAATGCAATTAAATTTACAGATATAGGAGGAACCATAACTGTTAAAATTGAAGATAATAAAGATAATATTTTAATATCCGTTGAAGATACAGGTATTGGCATTTCTGAAGATAAACAAAAAATAATATTTGAAAGATTTGTTCAAGCCGATATGTCTCTATCAAGACCAAGCGAAGGCAGCGGAATAGGGCTTTCTTTGGTAAAATCCCTCGTTGAACTGCATGGAGGCAAAATATATTTAAACAGTACATTGGGAAAAGGAAGTAAATTCACTTTTGAACTGCCCTGCATAATACTTACCGAAAATGATACTAATCTTAAAGTTAATAAATATATGCCAAATAATAAAGTTGAAAGAATTAATATCGAATTTTCCGATATATATTCATAAGTCATATTAAAAAAGACGGCAAAACCGTCTTTTTTAATATGCTCTTCCCCAATATACAAGTTTTTTTGCTTCTTTACCACAGCATACACATTTATCTCCTATATGCTCCTGCTCAAAAGGCATACATCTTGCTGTTGCTCCTGTCATCTCTTTAACTTTATCTTCACACTCTCTATCCCCACACCACATAGCTTTTATAAATCCAGTCTTATTTTCAACAATATTTTTAAATTCTTCCATGTTATTTGCAACGTAAGTTCTCGCATCTCTATGAGCCTTTGCCTTGTTGTATAATGACTTTTGAATATCCTCAAGAATTTCTACTATTCTATTCTCAAGCTCATCCATTTTAACAATAATCTTATCTCTGTTATCTCTTCTAACCAAAACAACCTGATTATTTTCTATATCCTTAGGACCAATTTCAACCCTTAAAGGAACACCCTTCATTTCATACTCATTAAACTTCCAACCAGGCATTTTATCGCTGTCATCAATCTTAACTCTCGCTAACTTTGCTATTCTATCCTTAATCTCATAAGCTTTTTCAAGAACACCTTCTTTGTGATGTGCAATAGGAATAACAATAACCTGTATTGGAGCAACTTTAGGCGGAAGAACAAGTCCGCTGTCATCTCCATGAACCATTATAAGGGCTCCAATCATTCTTGTTGTAAATCCCCAGGATGTTTCATGAACATATTGAAGTTTCCCTTCCTTATCGAGATATTTAATATCAAAAGCCTTTGCAAAGTTATCTCCAAAATTATGAGATGTTCCTGACTGCAATGCTTTACCATCGTGCATAAGACTTTCAATAGTATAAGTAGCCTTAGCGCCAGCAAACTTTTCCTTATCCGTTTTTTGACCCTTTATAACAGGAATTGCAAGAACCTCTTCACAATGCTCAGCATATATATTAAGCATTCTTATTGTTTCTTCCTCTGCTTCCTCTGCCGTTGCATGTATTGTATGTCCTTCCTGCCATAAAAACTCTGCCGTTCTTAAAAACGGCCTTGTAGTTTTTTCCCATCTTACAACCGAACACCACTGATTATAAAGCTTTGGAAGATCTTTGTAGGACTGAACTATTTTCGCAAAATGTTCACAGAAAATAGTTTCAGAAGTTGGTCTAACGCAAAGCCTTTCAGTAAGTTTTTCACTTCCTCCATGAGTAACCCATGCAACCTCAGGAGCAAAACCTTCAACATGTTCCTGCTCTTTTTGAAGAAGACTTTCAGGTATAAGCATAGGCATATAAACATTTTCATGCCCTGTTTCTTTGAACCTTCTATCGAGATCCTTTTGGATATTTTCCCATATAGCATAACCATAGGGACGAACAATCATAAATCCTTTAACACTCGAATAATCTGCAAGTTCTGCCTTTTTTACAATATCTGTATACCATTGGGCAAAATCCTCATCCATTGGAGTTATTTCTTCAACAAATTTCTTTTCCTTATCACTACTCATACCAATTCCTCCTATTTTAATAGATATAAAAAGCCTCGAATCCCATAAAGGGACCGAGGCAATTATTCGGCGGTACCACCCTAATTAATACACCTAACCTTTAGGCATATTCTCTCACATCTATAACGGGACACCCGCTGCAGCCTACTAAAATCTTCAGTGCAGGACTCCAAGGCCGGTTCGAAACATATCTTTAGGGATTTTCACCAACCATCCCCTCTCTTTTAAAGATTGATGTTTCTACTATTCCTTTTCAAAGTCTATAATTATTTATCAAAATTTTAAGATAAAATTCAAAAAATGTCAATAGAAAAATTATTAAAACTCAGAAATTTTATATATACATAGCTATTGCAACAGCCTTTATTGCTGGATATTCAACTAAGCACGAAAATCCCTGCGGAATTATTATATCGTATTTTTTTAATATATCAAGATAGCTTCTCGTTAAATTTAATATTTCCATATAATAATCAGGTATACATGTTTTATCTAAAAGATTAAGATATTCACCATTTCCGATTTTTTTTGTAACCTGACACATAACCTTAAAGCAGCAATTTACATTATCATATACATAATAATTCTTATCCATAAAATAATTAAGATTTACATTTAGTACAACTTTAAATTTATTATTTTGAACTACTATATAATTCGTATTGTTTTTATTAAGAAGTTCTAATAAAACTTTAAGTTCTTTATATATAAAATCAAAGTTAGTTATTGTATATTTTGGATCGTCATAGGGCAAAAGTTTATTTAAAAGTTTTGTATCATAGGCCTCAATAAGAGATATTACTGAATAAATCTGTGATTCAAGGGAAGTTGGAGGCATTATCGTATTAATCTCAATAAAATCCCCAGAGATTATATTATCAAATTCTACTTCATCACAAGACTTTATCATCTTCTTTGAATACATTATTTTTCTTAATGAATTATATATAGTAAAAGTAGTAAAGGATTTTTTTAATCTTGTTTGAACTCTTCTTCCATTTCTGTTTTCAACATTTCCATAATAATCAAGCACATCTGAACAACTATTTCCTATTACATTATTCTTATCCTCAGGATCTGTTTTTTTACTGTCCCGTCCCTTTGATGTCTTGTTATCTATTTGAAATTTTGCAAAATTATCTCTAGTTTTTAAAAAAAGATCTTCTTTACTTTCTACATATCCGCTAATTAATGTTGAGTATAAATCAAGAATTAAATTTCTATTCATATAAACAGGTATACCCATAAATTCCATATTCATTACCTTTTTAATTGCTTTAATACATTTTATGAAGAATACAATATTTTGTGTTCTATTATTCTAATATAAGCTTTTCTAAAATTCCTCTATTTATTTCTTCTTCTGAATATACAGGTATTCCATATTCTTTAAGTAAAACTGCAGTAACTCCTGAGCCATCTTTAACCTTTCCTAAGAAGGTTCCATCATATATCTGAGTACTGCCGCAGGATGGACTTCTTTGCTTTAATATCGCCGCATTAACAGGGAAAATATTAACTAATTTTATAACTTCTTGTGCTCCCTTTATGTACTGCTGTGTTTCATCAACTCCCGTATCACTTAATATCCTACATAATCCTTTTAATACATCCTCCCCGCTTCCACCTATTATTTCTGATGGAGCTCTTGGAGTTGAAAGTCCTCCAAGCTGTTCAGGGCATATAGGAATAAATTTCCCATAGCGGCTATATTCTATTAAAAGCTCCACTGCATTATTTTCGCCATTATACTTAGTATTAAGTCCTAAAAGACAAGAGCTGACTAAAATCATAATAATCACCTCAATATTTAATCAAAAGCCCTGTAAGATTACCTTACAGGGCTGATTGTACAAAATTATTTATCTTCTGTATCCGTTATTTCTTTGCTGTTTTCTAGCTTTTCTACATTCTTGACATCTTTGTGGTTCATTTTCAAAACCCTTTTCTTTGTAGAAAGCCTGCTCACCTTCAGTAAATATGAATTCTTTTCCACAATCTTTGCATACTAATGTTTTATCTGCCATTTAAACATTCCTCCTTTTAATAGTTTAAGATCTTAAACAGCTTTCATTACCTTTATAAAAGGAGGAAATGCCGCTTAAATCTTATATCATTGCCTTAAATCAAAGGCATGCTTATATTATATCATCTTTTAATTTAAAATACAATAGTATCTAATTTAAAACAGAGATTTCGCATCAAAATTCAGTAGAAATTTTATTTTTACTAGAATTTGATTTTTTTCGCTTATTTAAAGAAATTGTAAAATTATAAATCAACAGCCCCTTTTCCCCTAACTCTCTAATACATCTTTTTTATAATTCTCAATAAAAATTCTCAAATATCAATCTATAAGACTTGCCATCTAATCTTTTTTAAAAACAACATTATATGGCAACATCAAGTTTATTATAAAAATATAAAAACAAACAAAGATGTCATAAATTCTTCATAAACTTATATATTACTTTATATATTTTTAAAACATTTAATGCTTTTAAAAATGTATGGCTCCTAAGCCTAATCCAAGAGATGCTTCATGGATAATTTCCGGAGATGTAGGATGTGCATGTATAGTTTCAATTAAATCTTCTGCTTTAGCTCCCATACTAACTGTTAAGGAAAGTTCTCCCAAAAGATCTGTAGCTCCATGACCTATTATGCTACCACCTATTATTTTTTTTGAATCAGTATCTTCAATAAGTTTAACAAATCCCCTTATATCCCCATAGCAAAGAGCCTTGCCTATTGCACTAAAAGGTATCTTAGATACTTTATATTTGATACCTCTTTTTATTGCTTCCTTCTCACTTATTCCTACAGTTGCTATTTCAGGATCAGTAAATATTCCTGAAGGAATAACATCATAATTTATTTCCTTGTTTAGTCCCAATATGTTTTCAATTGCTATTATTCCTTGATGTGAAGCAACATGAGCTAAAAGCAATTTTCCTGTCACATCTCCAATGGCATAAATATTAGTAATATTAGTTTGCATTTTTGAATTTACTTTTATTCCCCCGCCTTTTTCATTCATTTCAATTTGTAATCCTTCATCTA
This sequence comes from Caloramator sp., assembly GCA_026417075.1. Classification (GTDB taxonomy): domain Bacteria; phylum Bacillota; class Clostridia; order Clostridiales; family Caloramatoraceae; genus Caloramator_B. The sequence continues at coordinate 2,753 of JAOADY010000139.1, read as the reverse complement.
ACAAATTATCAATATATGGAATTCTTCCCGTTGATACAAGTACCTTATCACATGATAAATAATATTCCTTTCCTTTTTGTTCAAATTTCACTATAATGCTCCCATCTGCAGACTCAATAAACTCTTTAACCTGTGATGATGTATAAGTTTTTATATTCTTTTCATTAGTATACTTTTCTATTTCCTTTATAACATCATCATCTAAAGAAGATAAACATTTGTCAAAATATTCAATTATAGAAACCTCTACTCCAAAAGAGGCAAACATATGAGCAAATTCCATTCCTATAACTCCACCGCCTACAATAGCCAGTCTTTTAGGAAAATTTATAAGATTAAGTGCTTCATCACTGTAAATAACATTTTTATTTTCTATACCTTTAATATTTGGAATTGAAGATACAGATCCAGTTGCAATTATTATATTTTTTGCATTAATTATTATATCAGTATTTTTGCTCTTTACTATAACTTTATTATTATCAACTATTTTACCCTCACCATAAATCGTTTCAACATCATTCTTATTAAGAAGATATTTAATTCCTTCCACAAGCTGACTTACTATTTTATTTTTTCTTTCAATAATTTTATACATATCAATGGCTGCTTCTTTACAATTGCAACCATATTTTTCACAATCTCTAATAGTATTATATACATTTGCCGACCTAATAAGTGCTTTAGTAGGTATGCAGCCCCTATTAAGACATGTTCCACCAAGTTTGTCCTTTTCAATTAAAATAACTTTAGCGCCTTTTTTTGCACCATATATTGCTGAAACATATCCTTCAGGTCCTCCACCTATAATTGCAATATCACATTCATATTCTTTTTTTGTTACAGTTTCAAATACATTAGCAAAATAATCATAATTTTTATTATTGGAAGTTTGAATGTTATCTTCAATTATTATTGCAATAGGAGTATCTGAATTTATCCTGCTTCCTTCACTTACAAATATTTTTTCTATTTTCCCCGATACATTAGTTCTAAAGGAAATATTTGCCTTATTTCCTTCTGCTTCAAGAAAAATTTCATCTGCATCTATATATTGCCCCTCATTTTTATAGATTTTTGTTATAAGAGCATCTGAACCATGTGGTAATATATTACCTATTTTAATTTCCAATTATACCACTCCTTTAATAACCTTTTTTATATATATTTTTTCTTACTTTATTAATTAAACTACATTAGTTTATAATATTAAATAAGGCAGCAAAAAGCTGCCTTTAATTATTTGTTAAAATCCTTTCTAAATTCTTCTATACTGTCTTTAAGCAATGTAACACTGTATGCCATTGATGGTCCTCCCCCAAATGCAACTGCAACCATAGCAGCCTCCATTATTTCTTCAGGAGTTGCACCAGCTTCAAGCGCCTTATAAACATGAAAAACTATACAATATTCGCATCTATTATATGCTGCAATACCTACACTTATTAATTCCTTAGTTTTAACATCAAGCTTTGATGGTTTGTAGCATGCACCAAGAAGATTCATAAATGCTCCAACTTGTTCACCGCTATAATCTTTAACAGATTGAAGGCCTCCCATAAATTCATTTAACATTTCTCTTGGACTTTTTTTCATATAAAAACCCCCTTATAAATATACTTGATATGCTAATAATTAGTATAGCAAGTATATGCAAAAAAAACAATAGCAGAAAAATATTTTTATTTATATTTTTCTGCATTTTCCATAAACTTTCTTAAAACTCTTTCAAATACCTCAAGCTCATCATTACTTATCCCTATACACGCTATACTGCTCATTTTTTCTCCTTCAGGTAAAAGCCCAATTATTTTATCCTTTCCTTTTTCTGTAAGTTCAATAAAAGTTATTCTTTTATCCCTAGTATCCCTGCAACGTATAACATATCCCTCTTTTTCTAATCTGTCAATTAATCTTGCCATACTTGATTCTTTTATATCCATTTTTTCAGAAAGTTCTTTTTGACTTAATCTACAGTATTTTAATAGATAATACATTGCAGTCCATTGGACTCTTGTTATTCCATATTTTGAAAGCCTCTCATTAAATGCTTCAGCTAACTTTTTTGCGGCTTTATTTGTTGTAAAACAAAGACATGTATCTAAATCAAACACCAACAATTCCTCCTACTTTAAACTTTATTATATTATATACAAAAAAATTAAACTGTACTATATTATTTTTATAAAAGATTTTAAAATAAAATTTTAGTAAAAATTAGAATATACCCAATATATAATAAGTAATTTTTAATTTTTTCACAGCAAGGTACCGACGTAGTAAATTTTTTCAACTACTAAACTTCTGATATAAGATTAAAAAAATTATTTATGAATTATTTATAATAAATTGCAAATAATAAAAATCGTAACTAAAAATTTATTTTTGGAGGTAAGTTAAATGCCAAATACAAAAGGGAAAAATGCAAGGCAACATGTCCAGGATGTAGCAAATCATCTGCAGCAAGCTCAAAATTGTCTAAACGCAGCATTAGGTTCCGTAGAAAAAATAGAAAACAGACAATATATTCAAAACACTTTAAATGCAGTTAACAACGCACTTCAAGCTGCAAACAATACTCTTACAAACTATAAAGAATAAAGCAGGTATACCTGCTCAGGCTGTTGACAAACAAATTTTGTCAGCAGCTTTTTTTGCGTAGCAAAAAGGATTTTAAAAATTTATGTAGAATTATATATATAGAAATAAATTTTGGAGGTATCCCATGATTAATGAAATTAAATCCAAACAAC
>JAOADY010000131.1 GCA_026417075.1 Caloramator sp. | reverse complement strand
GTTGTTTGGATTTAATTTCATTAATCATGGGATACCTCCAAAATTTATTTCTATATATATAATTCTACATAAATTTTTAAAATCCTTTTTGCTACGCAAAAAAAGCTGCTGACAAAATTTGTTTGTCAACAGCCTGAGCAGTACTTGTTACTGCTCTTTTATCTTTGGATATCTGAAAGTATGAAAATTAAAGACAAGAAATAAATTAAACCCTAGTAAAGCAAAAGAAGAAGCTTTACTAGGATATTTTAATGTTATATTTTGAAATATTCAAGGTAGTAAATTTTTGACGTTTAAACAGCAACTGAATTCTTGAATTACTTTAAAATTAGATTTCGGGGATTCAGGTCAATTTTTTTAATATTGAATATTTTGTATATTAAGTATATAATTGTATTATATGGTAATGAAATCATTATTTATATATAATTAAAAACGGTCATATTTTAATAAGATTCTTTTAAATAAAAATAAATAAAAAATTTATTTTATTTAAGATTGATTTAGTAAGTATGTCTTAGTGGCGTAATTTATCTAAGTATAATATTAAGGATTTAAGAAAAAGCAAGTTTGTTATGGTGGATGTTTTGCAACCTTGCTTGCCGAATTAAGGTTTAATTAATATTTTATTGATTGTTATATGACAGTTTTTGATTATAAATTATTATAAAAAAGGGGGATAGCAAATGAAAGCAATTAAAAGGTATTTAGCAGTATTTTTTAAACTATGTTTTATTTGCATACTAATGAGTGAATTTTTGTTTAATTATGGTATCACAAACAACAATATAGTACAGGCTATAGAAAATAATCAACCAATGACTAATAGCAGTGATAATATTGATAGAGGAATTTATAATTTATCATATGATGCAAATAAAATATTATCATATGAAGGAGATAAAATTGATAATTATGTGCCTGCTGAGGGATTTGAACTTCCAAATAAATATATTGTAATAAAGCGAAATAAAAAGAGGCTTTCAAGTTATAATACAGATATTTCTATCATAGATTCTATAAACAATAGAACATATCCAGGAGCTCTTTTACTTGTAAATAAAAATCTAATAGAAAATAGACCAGATTTATTATCATGTGAAAGAAAGCCTATTACTATAAATATTGATTTGCCGGGTATGGGGCAAGATGGTATAAAAACTGTTTCTTCACCAACATATTCTTCAGTTAATTCAGCAATTAATTCTTTGCTTGAAACATGGAATACAAAATATTCATCAAGATATACCATTCCTACAAGAATGAGTTATTTTGATACTATGGTATATAGCAAAGAACAATTAAGTGCAATGTTTGGCGCTGATTTAAAAGTTCTAAGTAATTCATTGAATATAGATTATGATTCAATATTTAAAGGTGAGAAAAAAGCTATGCTTGTTGTATATAAGCAAATTTTTTATACAGTAAGCGTAGATGCTCCTAATCGTCCATCGGATTTATTTGATGACAGTGTAACATTTGATACTTTAGCTTTAAAGGGAGTAAATAATGAAAATCCTCCTGCATATGTTTCCAATGTAGCATATGGAAGAACAATTTATGTAAAGCTTGAAACAACTTCAAAAAGTGCTAATGTAAAAGCTGCATTTAAGGCGTTAATTGAAAATCAAGATATAAGTAAAAATATAGAATATAAGGATATTTTAGATCAAAGTTCGTTTACAGCTGTTGTTTTAGGTGGAGGAGCACAAGTTCACAATCAAATAATTACTAGTAATTTTGATGATATAAGAAAGATTATTAAGGATAATGCCGTATATAGTCCACAAAATCCAGGATATCCAATTTATTATTCAGTTACATTTTTGAAAGATAATAGATTAGCATGTATTAATAATAGGACTGAATATATAGAAACAACTACATCTGAATATAGTAGTGGTAAAATAGTACTTGACCATAGTGGTGCATATGTTGCAAAATTTGAAGTAACATGGGATGAAGTTAGTTATGATAAACAAGGTAATGAGATAGTTGAACATAAAGCATGGTCTGAAAATAATTGTAATAAAACAGCTCATTTTCGTACTGAAATATATCTCAAGGGAAATGCAAGAAATATTAATGTAAAAATAAAAGAATGTACAGGGCTTGCATGGGAATGGTGGCGAACAATTGTAGATGTTAAAAATATACCTTTAGTACCAGAAAGAGTTTTTTCAATTGGTGGAACTACTTTGTATCCAACTGTATCAACTAATCCTAAAATCTAGATTTACAATATAAAAAAGTAACCTTAATTCGGTAGGTATTGATAATAAGCCTTTGATTATGCTAAAAATTATTTGTTAGGATTAAAAAATGTTCTGATTGGCGACTCTTTAAAGATTGATAATAATGTTTCTGAAAGAACTATTAAACATTTTACATAGTTATAAAAAATTTTCTCTTTGCCAATACTTCAAAAGGTGAAGTATTCATCATCATTATATACTATACAGAATTATTGAAACTGCCGAGACTAATATATATTTGCAGAGAAGTATTTAGTCTTTTTATTTGATAATCTATCAAAAATAGATTTTGAAGATAGCCATAGATTAGATAATCGTATGCTTTGGTTTCATAAGATACCTGAAAGTATGAAAACTAAATATAAAAACAAATTAAATCCTAGTAAAGCTTATTTTGCTTTACTAGGATATCTTAATGCCATATTTTTAAAATATTAAAGGCACTAAATTTTTTATGATTATCTTTTTTTTATTAACCTATTAAAGAATTTGTTGTTGTAGAATTCAATAGTTATGATTAAAAAAAGTGCTATTATTAAAAATATTTTACTTGAGTTTAGAGTAATAATATGGTTGAAGATGTTTTCTCCATATATTCTTTTAAGGATAAATTTTAAAATTATTATTATAAATGTCATTGCGGCTAAACCATATACTTCTAATTTACCGCTTTGTCTACCGGATAACATTATTTTTTGGGAGAGGGATGTTAAATAGGATTTTTCCTGAGAAGCTTTTTTTGCTATTGGTATTATAATAAGAGCTATCAAGTTGCTTATGATAAATTGGTTTAAAGTTATTCCAAAGGGTATAATAGTATTATCTATTCTGTTTAACGTAGCCATAAAAAAGCACATTAAAATTAAATAGAATAAATAATTTTGAAAATAATTTAATATTATGTAAAATATATTTTTATCCTTTAAGTATTCTTTAATTATTAAGTCACAGAATTTTTCATAATCCTTTCCTATAATAAAATTAGCTGATTTGTTTTGAGATTGAGCTTCAAGGAGCATATCGAGAATTTGCTGAAGAATTTCTTCTTTTTCTATATCTGTAAGATTGCTGTTTTTTATATAGATTGAAATACTTTTAAAAAGATACAAGTTTGTATCATTTAATTTTTTTTGCTCTTTTAGTCTTAGCCTTTTGAGATTTAATTCTAAAAACATATTTTATCCCTCCAAAACCCTATCAACATTTTTTTTAATTTCCTTCCATGATAATACAAACTCCTCAAGCTCCTTATTACCTTCCTTGGTTAAGTAGTAATATTTTCTCATAGGGCCTAAAGGAGATTCTTTTAAAACAGAGAAAAGTAATTTTTTCTTCTCAAGCCTTATAAGAATAGGATAAACACTTCCTTCGGATATTTCTTCAAATCCATATAGGCTTAGTTTTTCGCATATTTCATAGCCATAGGTTTCATTAGAACTAACTATTTTTAATATGCATCCTTCAAGAAGTCCCTTTAATATTTGAGTTGTATTTGCCAATAAATCACCTACTTTGCAATACATAATAGTTTGCAATAAAAATATAACATTGCTATCATGCAATGTCAAGTAGTAAATAGCCCATTATACTGTAAAGCCAATATTATGTTAATACAATATAATGGCGTTAGCAATATTATGGGCTTTATGTGAAATAAGAGTAAATTATTTCAAAAATGCTTCCCCAATTTTGTAAACATCTCCAGCACCCATGGTAATTAATAAATCACCTTCAATAAGATTATCTTTTATATAATTTACTATTTCATCAAAGGACTTTATATATTCAGCATCTACGCCGCTTTTGCAGATGGCATCGCAAAGCATCTTAGAGCTTACCATTCCGGTATCCTTTTCTCTTGCGGCATATATATCGGTTAATATTAATTTATCTACATCATTAAAAGCTGAAGCAAATTCTTCAAATAAAGATATAGTTCTACTATAAGTATGAGGCTGAAAAATACAGTAAAGTTTTCTATGAGGGTAATTTTTTGCAGCTTTTAATGTTGCTTTTATTTCAGTAGGATGGTGTGCATAATCATCTATTACTGTAATTCCATTGCTTTCACCTTTTTTTTCAAATCTTCTATGGGTTCCCTTAAAGTTTAAAAGGCTTTGGAACATTGTATTTTTATCAACTCCCAGAAAATTGCAACATGCAATTGCAGATAAAGCATTTAATACATTGTGTTCACCGGGTATTGAAAGTTTAAAGTCATAAAAAAATTCTCCGTTATAAAAGGTTTTAAAGGAAGGGTAGCCCATTTCATCATAAACTATATTTGAAGCTGTAAAATTTCCGCTATTTATTCCGTATGTAATTTTGTTACAGGAAACTTTATCCATTATGTTCATTATTCTTTTATCTTCACTACACCCAATAAGACAGCCTTTATTGGGAATAAGTTTGGCAAAATTTAAAAAAGTTTCATGTATTTCATCTATATCTTTATAACAGTCTAGATGATCAGCGTCGATGTTGAGGATTATTCCAATATAAGGATAGAATTTAAGAAAACTTTTTTTATATTCACAGGCTTCAGTTACAAAATATGGGCTTTTTCCAGGTCTTACATTTCCTCCTATTGCATCAACTTCTCCTCCAACCATTATTGTAGGATCTAGATTAGCATCAAGGAGCATAAGGGATATCATAGAGGTAGTAGTGGTTTTGCCGTGTGTTCCTGAAACTGCTATGCCTTTTTTGAATTTTTTCATTATTTGACCTAAAAATTCTGCTCTATCCATAACTAAGAGATTTAACTTTTTAGCTTCTACAAGCTCAGGGTTATCTTCTTTTACAGCAGCAGTATAAACAACAATGTCTGCTCCATGAACGTTTGAAGCGTCATGACCTATATATATTTTTGCACCAAGTTTATTAAGCTTTTCTGTAAGTTTTGAGGATGTTCTATCGGAGCCAGATACATTATAACCATAATCTATTAATATTTCAGCAAGGCCACTCATGCTTATTCCACCTATGCCTATAAAATGGACTCTTTTATTTGTATCATTAAAAAGATCAAACATATAATCACTCCTAAATATTGTATTATTAATAATTATGGACAAAATAATTATAACATAATACATTTTTATATATATAATAAAAAATAAGTTTATAATATATGATATCTATTATTTTCTTGAAATATATACTTTTTTGTTTTAGAATGAAATATGTGATGAAAAAATAATAAAATTATTCGTATTTTAGGCTTTCTTATTAGATTTATGAATAAAATTTTACTTTTATGACAAAAATATATAAGAATGATAGGATGTGGTATCTTGAAACGTTTACATAGAAAGGAACGAGTAGCAGCAATATTAAAAATACTTTCAGATAATCCTAATAAAGTTATAAGTCTAGGGTACTTTGCAGATTTGTTTCAGTCTGCAAGATCAACTTTAAGTGAAGATATTGCAATAATTAAAGGAATTGTAGAAAGTCTCGAATGCGGTATTGTTGAAACAATACCAGGCGCTGCTGGTGGGGTAAAATATGTTCCTGGCGTTTCAAAAAGTGAAGAAATAGAATTTATAAAAGAACTATGTAGCTTAATAAAAAAACCTTCAAGGATAATTCCAGGCGGATTTTTATATATGAATGATATAATTTATTCGCCAGATATTGCAACAAAAATAGGGGTTATATTTAGTCAGCATTTTAAAGATAAAAATCCGGATTATGTTATTACAGTAGAGACTAAGGG
>JAOADY010000125.1 GCA_026417075.1 Caloramator sp. | reverse complement strand
TAGGTGCCTTCGGCATGCCTATTTTTTATAAATTTCCTATTTATTAAAAACTATTTTTTAGAATTTAGTAAAAACCTAAGTAATTTTGAGTAATTATACGTCTAGCTACGCTATTTTTTCATATTTACTTAACACAATCATTATTTTATTGAATTTTAATATAATTATTTTTATATTAATTATACAATTATTATTTAAAATAAAAAGTTATTTATTTAAATCATAATTAAACTAAATATGTTATAATATCAAAGAAGGAGGGGTTTTATGTTTACAGAAATTTTCATAAAAAAAATTAAAAACCTAGCAATTTTCATATTAATTTACACATTAATTTTTGTTTTATTTTTTTCAACTTTATCCTATACACTTCCCTTTGTACTTGCCTTTTTAATTGCACTATGGATAAAACCATTAAATAAATTTTTAAATAAAAAGTTAAAACTTAATCTTAATCTTTCTTCTTTTTTATCAACCCTTATATTTTTTATTATCCTATTTTTTATAATTACATCTATTGTTTTTAAAATATCCTTTGAAATAAGAGATATACTAAACAATCTTCCTGATATGAATAAAATAATAAATTCTGCTCAAGTTTACATAACTAATTATGAGCATTACTTTAACAATATGAATCCTGATTTAACTAATAAAATTAAAACTGAACTATTATCTTTGTTATCCAATACATATTCTATAATAGTTACTATACTTAAAACTTCAATATCCTTTGCAATTAAGCTTCCAAAAGTATTTCTTGTTATGTTTATAACATTAATTGCAACTTATTTTTTTTCTACTGACTTAGCTTATATGCAAAATAGGTTTTTATCAATTTTTTCAGATAAAACAAAAGATAAGGTAATTATGATATGGAATGAAGGAAATAAAATGTTAACTGGCTATATAAGAGCCTACTCATTTATTGTATTTTTAACATTTATAGAAACTTATATAGGATTTTCGTTAATTAAAATTAAATATGCATTATCTTTAAGTATAATTAGTGCTATATGCGATCTTCTTCCTATAATAGGTATTGGAATTGTTTATTTTGCAGTTGGAGTTTTTTATTTCTTATCTAAAAAATATATTATATGTATTGGAATTTTAGTCCTATATTTAATAGTAACGATTTTAAGACAAATACTCGAACCTAAAATAGTTTCTGCTTCACTTGGACTTAAACCTATTGCTGTTCTTGCCTCTATATTTATTGGAATTATGGCATATGGATTCATCGGTATGATTTATTTTATTTTTCTTATAGTATTTTATAAAATTTTAAATAAATCAGAAGTACTTTAAATATAGAATAATTGACCTCCCTTTTGGATAAACTTTTTATATAACATGAAGGGAGGTTTTTTTATGCTAAGCTATCAACCTCTTCGCTATTCAATAGATAGTTCCAAACCTGAAGCTGTATTTTTAATTTCAAAAGAATTATCATCACTTATAATTAATCAAGATAAAAATTTAGAAAATATCATTATTCTTTGTATTGGTACTGATCGTTCTACTGGAGATTGCCTTGGACCACTTGTAGGTGATAAACTTTCTAGGATATTAAAAAAACCTTACATTCATATCTTTGGTACTTTAAAAGAACCCATACACGCAAAAAATCTTGAAACAAAAATTAATGATATATATACTTCTTATAATAATCCTCTAGTAATTGCTGTTGACGCTTCACTTGGAAAATTTGAAAATATAGGAAAAATAAATATTTTTAATGGCCCTCTATTCCCTGGTGCAGGAGTTAATAAAAATCTTATTTCAGTTGGAGATATAAGCATAACTGGAATTGTAAATATTTCAGGATTTATGGAGTATCTCATATTACAAAGCACTAGACTTTCTCTCGTAATGCAACTAGCAGATACTATATCTTTAAGTATATTCTCAGCTTTTAAAAAAATAAATAATAGAGCCAACTATTTCTTAAAAAAATAATTGACTCTATGCTTATAAATAATAATCATCAAAATAAAGATGAGTAACTTCTGTGATTTAAAAAATATAATATTTCATTTAAACTTTTATTATCAGCATTTATTATTAGAGAACCTTCATTTTTACCTTCTACAAAATCATATAAATCTAATATATTATTGTTTTTTGTAGAATATATGTATGCATCGGATAGTATTTTTTCGCTTATATTATGAACTTCGATATTTTTACTTTTTAAAAAATTTTTTAACTCTACTAATGAATCTTCAACGCTTACAATCATAAAAACATCCTCCTTATAATTAGTATTTCAAGGAGAATGTTTTTTTATTCAAATCTATTTTTTTGTCATAGCATCTTTTAAAGCAGCCTTTTCTTCCTCTGAAAGGTCATACTTAGATATACCGTTCTCTATGGGTTTTGCAAAAGTAGCACATTCATTTCTACCATATATACCTGTTAAAATAATACCATCATTCTTATCATTTAGAAAAGCTATTGAAAAACTTAAATCACTTCCAACATCATCAAAGGCTCTGTATCTTTTAACCGAAACTTTTTGAATGCAATTATTTAATCTTTGATTTACATTATTATAATCATCTTTAATTTCATTTACTAGTTCAATAGCGCCTTCAATATTTTTTTTGTATTCATATAACATATCTTCTATACTTTTACCTGTTGAACCCTTCATTAACTTTTTATATCGTTTTTCTACTCTGTTTAATTCGATTCTGTTTAATATTTCTATTATTAATAAAATAATTATAAACACTAAAACAACCATATATATTATCGGCTGATATTGATTTAGAATAGACATTATCATCTGTTAATCATCTCCCTCTAATATTTAAAGTAAATGTTTCACGTGAAACATTACATATTAAATAAATCCAGTATTCTTTCTAAATCTTCTTTTGAATAATATTCTATTTCTATAGTTCCCTTCTTTTTTTTATAATTTATATTTACTTTAGTACCAAGATAATACATCAACTTTTCTTCTATTTCTTTAATATATGTATCTTTTTTTGGTTTTTCTAATTTTTTCTTTCCTTTTTCATTAATGTTTTTTATTATTTTTTCAGTTTGTCTTACATTTAATTCATCTTTAATAATTTTTTTTGCTATCTCAAATTGAATATCCTTATTTTCTATTGAAGCTAATATTCTTCCATGTCCTTCTGATAATTTTTTTTGAATAATAAAATCAATTACTCTTCTATCTAAATTTAAAAGCCGTATAGAATTAGCAATAACAGGCCTTGATTTTCCAACTCTTTCAGCTATTTGTTCTTGAGTTAAATTAAAGTCTTCAATTAACTTCTTATATGCAAGAGCTTCTTCTATTGGATTTAAATCCTCTCTTTGAAGATTTTCTATTAAGGAAATCTCCATCATTTCTCTGTCATTCATTTGTTTTTGAATAACAGGAACCTTTTTAAGACCTGCTAATCTTGCTGCTCTCCATCTTCTTTCTCCTGCAACTATTTGATAAAATTCTCCTTCTTTTCTTACAAGAATAGGCTGTATAATACCATGTTCTTTTATTGATTCAGCAAGACTCTTTATATTTTCTTCATCAAATTTTTTTCTAGGTTGTTCTTCATTAGGCATTATTTCATTAATATCAATTTCAGTAATATTGTTTTCTATTCCTTTAGAATCATTTATTTCTGGAATTAAAGCTCCTAATCCTCTACCTAAAGCACTCTTTTTAGTGCTCACCTTTATCATCTCCTTCATCATATTCTAAAAACTCCTGTGCAAGATTTTTATATGCTTCTGCTCCCTTTGAATTTTTATCATATAACATTATAGGCATTCCATAACTTGGAGCTTCTGCAAGCTTTATATTCCTTGGAATAATTGTTGTATATACTTTTCCTTTAAAGTATTTTTTCACTTCTTCAACTACTTCAATGGATAAATTTGTTCTTCCATCAAACATACTCATAATAACACCCTGAATATATAAATCTTTATTCAGGCTTTTTTTTACTAGTTGAATAGTGCTCATAAGCTGACTTACTCCCTCTAAAGCATAAAACTCACATTGTATAGGAATTAATACACTGTCAGATGCAGTTAATGCGTTTAATGTTAAAAGTCCTAAAGATGGTGGACAATCTATTATTATATAATCGTATTCATTTTTTATGCCTTCAAAAGCTTTCTTTATTCTTCTTTCTCTATCTGTTCTAGTAGACAATTCTATTTCAGCACCTGCTAATTCAACATTTGATGGAATTATATCTAAATTTTTTATACTAGTATTAATAATAGCTTTATCAGCAGGTAATCCCATAATAACATCATAAATAGAATTTTCAAGTTTTCTTTTTTCTATTCCTAACCCACTTGTAGTATTTCCTTGAGGATCTATATCAACTGTTAATATTTTTTTTCCCATGCTTGCTAAATAAGAACATAAATTAATATTAGTAGTAGTTTTTCCTACTCCTCCTTTTTGATTAAATATAGAAATTATTTTACCCATTTTTATCACCTCCCTGTATATTTTACTATACAGCCTAATATATATTTTACAGTAACATTTTTTATTATTAAATACCCTTGGAGGATTTTATGTTAAAAATAATATTAACAACTTTTTTTCTTGTATTTATCGCTGAATTAGGCGATAAAACACAAATTACAACAATGCTTCTTTCTGCTGAAACAAGTTCAAAATTTGCTGTGTTTATAGGTTCAGCCCTTGCACTAATTTGTTCCTCATTTATAGGAGTAATACTTGGTTCAATTATAAACAAATATATACCATCACATATTATTCAATTAGCTTCTGCTATTGCATTTATAATTATTGGTGTTCTCCTTCTTTTTAATAAAATTTAACTATTCATACTATAATATTATTAAAAAAAAGAGATAAGCTTTTGCTTATCTCTTTGGAATTCTAACTACTATCTCCAAATAATCATCAACTTCTCTATGTGTATATTCAGCATCTATTCCATTTTTAGTCATTATTTGCTTTAAAGTATTAGTAATTATTCTTGGATTTATTGACCACTTCATTTTTCTTTTGTTCTCTTCTTTTGGATTTTCTAAAGCAACTTTTCTTTTTATTTCCCTTTCTACAAGTTCCTCTGTTTTTTTAACATTTAAATTTCTTTTTACTATTTCATCTATTATTCTATTTTGAATTTCTTCATCAGGTATTTTTAAAAGCGCTCTTGCATGTCTTTCAGTTAAACCATCTTTAACTAACCTTTCTTTTATACTTGATGGTAATTTTAATAATCTTATTTTGTTTGCAATTGTAGATTGTTTCTTCCCAATCTTTTTTGATAATTCTTCTTGAGTTATATTAAGTTCCTTTATTAGATTATAATATCCTTCTGCTTCTTCTATGAAATTTAAATCCTCTCTCTGGAGATTTTCTATCATAGCAAGTACAGCTGATTCATTATCATCTACATCTACAATAATTGCCGGAATGTTTTCAAGTCCAGCAAGCTGAGACGCCCTAAGGCGCCTCTCTCCTGCAACAAGTTCATAATACCTTTCATCTTTTTTTCTTACGCTTATAGGTTGCAATACGCCATATTCTCTAATCGATTCTGCAAGTTCCATAAGAGAATTAGAATCAAATTGTTTTCTCGGCTGATAGGTATTTTGTTTTATCATATTAATAGGTAATTTAACAATTTCTCTTTCAGCTTGCATTTCCACCATCCCTCTTACATTCTTTATTAATTATTTCGATATATATTTCCCTTTTCCTTCTACTTTAATTTTTAAATCATACTACATATTTATTCATTTTTTATAATTTAAATTTGCAAATTCGTCATATTAAAGGTCTTTTCTCTATTTGTGCCGCTTTTCTTGGATATTTTTTATCAGTACTCTTTACTTTTTCGACAATAACAAGCTTATGCTGCATCTGTTCATCATATATTTTTACATCGACAATTTCTTTTAACTTTCCTCCTAATGTACCTATTGCATTTTTACTTTCCCTTATTTCATCATCAGATGATGGTCCCTTCATAGCAATAAAATATCCTCCAACCTTAATATAAGGAATACAATATTCAGATAAAATAGTTAGATTAGCAACTGCTCTTGCGGTAACTATATCAAATTTCTCCCTATATTCACTTTCTCTAACTATATCTTCAGCTCTTCCATGAATAGCTTTGATATTATTAAGGCTTAACTCTTTTATAACTTCATTTAAAAAATTAATTCTTTTATTTAAAGAATCAAGCAATAGTACATTTAACGATGGCATCATAATTTTCATAGGTATTCCTGGAAATCCTGCCCCAGTTCCAATATCTATTACATAATGATTTTCTTTAATTACACCGCTACTAAATATAGATATTGAATCTAAAAAATGTTTTTTAATTATACCTTCATCTTCAGTTATTGCAGTTAAGTTAATTTTTTCATTCCACTGCTTTAACATCTCTTTATATTTAATAAATTTTTCTATTTTTTCATCCTCTATATCTATGCCATATATTTTACAACCTTTTTTCATAAGTTCTATAAAATCCATATCTTATTCTCCTTTTTTTCTTCTTACCTGTTCAATATAAACAAGCAATACAGAAATATCAGCAGGAGATACTCCTGATATTCTCGATGCCTGTCCTATGTTTTCTGGTCTTATCCTTGACAATTTCTGTTTTGCTTCAATCCTAAGTCCTTTTATATCATTATAATCTATATATGGTGGAATCTTTTTCTCTTCCAGTTTTTTAAACTGTTCAACCTGTTGAAGTTGTTTTTCAATATATCCTTTATATTTAGTTTCTATCTCTACCTCCTCAAAAATTTCATCTGAAAGATTTGGTCTGTTATAATCTAATTTACTTGTATTTTTATAATTTATCTCCGGTCTTTTTAAAAGCTCATATAATGATATTCCACTTTTAATTTCTGCACTATTCAATTCCTTTAATATATCATTATTTTCTTTTGTTGGTAAAATAATATATTTTTTAATTCTTTCCATTTCTTTACTTATTTTGTTTTTCTTATCCAAAAATATATTATATCTTTCTTCGCTTACAAGACCAATTTCATATCCCTTTTGAGTAAGCCTCATATCAGCATTATCTTGTCTTAATAAAAGTCTATATTCAGCTCTCGATGTCATCATTCTATAAGGTTCATTAGTACCTTTTGTCACAAGATCATCTATTAATACCCCTATATAAGCATCTGACCTATCTAAAATAAGAGGACTTAAATTTTTTAGTTTTAAAGCAGAATTTATACCTGCAATAATCCCCTGTGCTGCTGCTTCTTCATATCCTGAACTTCCATTAATCTGTCCTGCAAAAAACAAACCATCTATTTTTTTATGTTCAAGAGATAACTTTAATTGAGTCGGATCTATACAATCGTATTCTATTGCATATGCTGTTCTTAAAATTTCACAGTTTTCAAGTCCTATTATAGATCTATACATTTTTATTTGTACATCCTCAGGCAAAGAACTTGACATACCTTGAACATACAATTCGTCAGTATCTTCCCCTTCAGGTTCTATAAATACTTGATGTTTTTCTTTATCTGGAAATTTCATAATTTTATCTTCAATAGATGGACAATACCTTGGTCCAATTCCCTCAATCATTCCTGTATATAAAGGAGACCTTCCTATGTTATCAAGAATTATTTTTTTAGTTTCGTCAGTAGTATAAGTAAGATAACAAGGTATCTGCTCTCTATCTATGTTTCCTGAAATAAAGGAGAAGGGAACTATTTTTTCATCACCAGGCTGAATTATCATTTTTGAAAAATCAACGCTTCTTCTATGTATTCTTGCAGGAGTTCCTGTTTTAAATCTTCTAAGTTCAATACCGTTATCTTTTAAGCTTTTTGAGAGCTCATTTGCCGGAAATAATCCATTAGGTCCTCCATTATAGCTTACCTCACCAATTATAATCTTTCCTCTCAAATATGTACCTGTTGTTAATATAGCAACTTTACATTCAAAATAAGCTCCATTCTTTGTTTCAACTCCTTTAATTTTGCCATTTTCAATATCTAAAGAAATAACTTCATCCTGCTTTATTGAAAGATTTTTTTGATTTTCAAGAGTATGTTTCATTAAGGATTGATATCTCTTTTTATCAGCCTGCGCTCTTAATGAGTGAACAGCAGGTCCTTTCGCAGTATTGAGCATTCTCGATTGTATAAACGTTTTATCGATATTAATACCCATCTGCCCACCAAGGGCATCAATCTCTCTTACAAGATGTCCTTTTGAAGTACCTCCAATTGCAGGATTACAAGGCATTAGTGCAATACTATCAAGATTTAAAGTTATAATAAGAGTTTTACATCCAAGCCTTGCAGCAGCAAGAGCTGCTTCACATCCTGCATGACCAGCTCCTACAACTATAACATCGTAACTTCCAGCTATATACATAATTTCACCTCAAAGTATTATTATTTACCAATACAAAAGTTAGAGAATATCCTATCTATAATGTCATCCGAAACAGTATCTCCAGTAATTTCTCCAAGCTTTAAATATGCATCTTTAAAGTCAATAGATGCACAATCTAAAGGAAGACCTGATTTTAACGTTTCTATTCCATTTTCAATACTTTTTTTTGCATTCTCAAGTATATCCTTATGCCTTATATTTGTTATATAAACATCTTTACTTGATATATTTCCTTTATATACAATTTCAACAATATTTCTCTTAATATTCTCTATTCCATCGTCTTCTTTTACTGAAGTATATATTATTGATGTATTCTTAAATCTATCTTTTATATAATCAATATCAATCTTTTGCGGCATATCTATCTTATTTACAACAACAATTTTATTTTTATCTTTTATTAAATCGATTATAATATAATCTTCTTCTTCTAATTTTTTACTTGCATCTAACATGAAAATAACAAGATCTGCTTTATCTACATATTCCTTTGTCTTTTCAACTCCTATTTTTTCAACAATATCCCCAGTCTCTCTTATACCTGCAGTATCAACAAGTCTTATAGGAATGCCTTCGATATTAATATATTCCTCAATTATATCTCTGGTCGTTCCTGGAATTTCTGTTACAATAGCTTTATTTTCCTGTATCAACATATTAAGCAAAGATGATTTTCCAACGTTTGGCTTGCCAACTATTACTGTATTTAATCCCTCTCTTATAATTTTACCTGTATCAGCATTCTTTATAAGCTCATCAATATCTTTTATAATTTCATCAGCATTTCTAATTAATTGCCTTGTAATTATGCTTTCAATATCATCTTCTGGATAATCAATAGTAGCTTCTATATGAGCAAGTATATTTAAAAGCTTATCCATAACATTTCTTATTTTTACTGAGAGTTTTCCCTGTATCTGCTCCATAGCAAGTCTCATGCTTTCGTCGGTCTTTGCTCGTATAACATCTATTACGGCCTCTGCCTGTGATAAATCTATTCTTCCATTTAAAAAGGCTCTTTTTGTAAATTCTCCAGGTTCTGCAAGCCTTGCACCAGATTTAATTACTAAAGTAAGTATTTTTCTTACAGCTACCATACCACCATGGCAGTTTATTTCAACTATATCTTCCTTTGTATATGTATTAGGTGCTTTCATATAACTAACTATTACTTCATCAACTATTTCATCATTATTTTTATCTTTGATATATCCATATAGCATAGTATAGCTTTTCATATTGAGAACATTTTTACCTTTAGGACTTACAAAAATATGGTTTAAAATTTCAAGAGCTTTGCTTCCTGAAATTCTTACAATTCCTATTCCACCTTCACCTAAAGAAGTCGAAATAGCAGCAATAGTATCTTCAATAAACATTTTATAACCACCTTTTTATAACTTTATCTACATCCTTTTATTATACCAAAAAAGATTTTTTTCAACATCTTATATGTAATTTGATATAATTTAAAAAAACAAAAAGATAAAGACAAGTAGTCTTTATCAGGCTGTTGACAAACAAATTTTGTCAGCAGCTTTTTTTGCGTAGCAAAAAGGATTTTAAAAATTTATGTAGAATTATATATATAGAAATAAATTTTGGAGGTATCCCATGATTAATGAAATTAAATCCAAACAAC
>JAOADY010000098.1 GCA_026417075.1 Caloramator sp. | reverse complement strand
GTTTTAAGATACATAGGCGTTAAGGATGTTAGAGTATTAAACGGAGGGCTTTTAGCTTGGAAACTTGCGGGTTATGAAGTTGAAACAAAGAGCAATAAGCCTACCACTGTAAGCGACTTTGGAGCACCTATACCAGGAAGACCAGAGCTTATAGATACAATAGATGAAGTTAAAGCAGGAATGAAAAAACCAAATGAGTTTATGCTCGTTGATAACAGAACTTGGGAAGAATATATAGGAAAGAGCTCAGGATACAGCTATCATCATAAAAAAGGACGCATACCAGGAGCTGTATATGGCTATGCAGGTATTGGAGATTCAAATTCACTTCAATACTATAGAAATATAGATGGAACTATGAGAAATGGAAATGAAATATTAAATCTTTGGAAGAGTGCAGGAATAGATACAAGCAAGCACCTATCCCTTTACTGCGGAAGCGGATGGAGAGTTTCAGAGATTATGACCTATGTAAATGTATTAGGACTTGATAATGTTGCAATTTACAGCAATGGCTGGATAGAATGGAGTAATAAGAACAATGCTTTTGAAACAGGAGAACCAAAGAAATAATTTTAATAAAATTTTCTCTGCTTTAGTGCATATAATACAAGTAATTTTAATTTTTGCATTATCTATTTTAAGCTATCTTTCTGATAAAAAAGCAGGTGTAAATCATCATATTATTTATATGAGCTATAAATATAAAGAAGGAATATATTCAACCTTGAGCCTTAACATACAAAGCATAATAATTGCTTTAATTGTTATACTTATAGCATTTAGGCTATTAAAGAGCAGAAGAATTACAAAAGAATTTTATATAGCCATATTGATAGGTATATTTCTTCTAATTATAATAAATTGGAGCTTTTTTAAAAGCATGATAGCTTATGTATATTTTATAATGGTATTTGAAATAGTATTTGCTTTGCAGATATTAATAATTTTAATAAATAAAATGCTAGGAATTTCCTAGCATTTTATTTTTACCTTAAGTTTTTCAACATCTATCTTCTTTTTTATAAAATATGATGAAATAAATAGTATTAAAAGAAGTGCTATAGAGATATAAAACTCAATTGACATAGGAGATGAAGATTTTTCACCAAGATTAACATAAACATATACACCTGGGATTATTCCTATAAAAGTTGCTAAAATAAAATCTTTATATTTTATCTTTGAAAGTCCTGCTCCATAACTTATTACATCAAAGGGCAAAAGAGGAATAAGCCTTAAAAGTAATATTATTAAAAATCCCTTTTTACTTAAGCCTTCTTCAAAATAATTTATGTCCTTTTTAATAATTTTTTTAAGTGCTTCTTTTCCAAGAAGCCTTGATATATAGAAAGAAAGAGTTGCACCGCAAAGAGCTCCAATCATTGTCAATATAAATCCTTTATAAAGCCCAAATATAAGTCCTGAGGCAATTGCCAAAACAGAATCAGGGAAGAGCGTTAAAGGAACTAATGTAAAAAGTATTATATAAATAATTGGAGATAAAATACCAAAAGAAGTTATATACTCTTTGATTTCTTTTGGAGATTTTAAAGTAAATACATCTAATTTGTTTAGAATAAATACTATAGAAATTAATAATATAAAAGCTACCGCATATATTAACTTTTTCTTTTTTCCATTCATATTTTAATCTTCCTTCCCTTTTAGTTCATTTAAAATAAGATTTTTGCATATAAACCTGTTTTTCCATCCCTTTAATGAGCTAATAGGCTTTAAGTTATATTTTATTTTGCTTTTACCATCATAAAAAATCAAATCGAGGATATGAATTGATTTTTTATCAGAACAAGCGAAAGAATTAACGCAGGTTGCACAGTAGGATAATATTGCTTCAGATTTTACCATTGATGTTCTTTTTAAAATCTGCTTTTTAAATAAATCTTTATTAGTTACTCCAATCATTCCTCCACTCCCACAGCACAGGGTTTTATCTTTAGAATAGGGAAATTCTTCATATTCATATCCTAATTTTAATAATATACTCCTTATGGCTTTGTGTATTTGAAAATGGTTTCTTGTAGGACATGGATCATGAAGGGCTATGCTTGTAATATCTTCTATTTTTTTAAAATCATAAATTCCATTTTTATCAATAACTTCCCAAATAGAAATTACTTTTAAATCTTTGCTGTTTTCTAATATAGTGTTATAGCATGATGGACAGGCGGTTATTATATTTTTAGCTTTCATACTTTTTATATCTTTAATAAGAAGAGAATAATATTCATTAAAAAGATTCTCTTGTCCCATAATATGAGTAGGGTTTCCGCAACATTTTAGTATTATTCCAACATCGTTATTATAAACTTTTTTTAAATACTCATAGGTTTTAATTACAAGATTTGGATTATATGAAGCAAGGCTACACCCAGGAAGAAAAACATTATTAAATTTTTTGTTTTTTAAGTTTGATGATACAGTAAAAAGCTTTGAAAAGCTGTTTTTCTGATGATATTTTATTGTGTTGTAGCCTTTTATAGGTGGCGTATCTTTATTATCTTCACAAAGTGCGTTTCTTAAGGATAAAAATATTTTATTAAGAGGTATTTTTGATGGGCAAACATTAAAACAATAGCCGCACTGCATACAAGAAAAGGGTATTTCAGGTTTTAAATTTTTATCCTTTGAAATATCCTTAAATAAATGAAGGGGAGATATGCAATATTCACTTAGCATAGAACATCCTTTCATACATAATTTGCAGTCTATGCATTTATCTTTAATTAAATTAGATGTTTTATCACAAAGCATATTATATTTCTTTTGCATTTTATACTCCTTATCTTATATCTTTATATATTGATGCTATTTTCTCTATTGGAAATTTTAAAATATATAAAAGCTTTATATACTGCATTAATAAAAAGGTTTTAAAAATTCCTCCTTCAACAAATCTTCTTGCTGAGGTACCTATTTTATTCTTTAAAACAATTGTTTTAGTTGACTTTTTAAGCCTCATAGATAACTCCCAGTCTTCCATCAATGGAATATCAGGATAGCCTCCTATTTTTTCAAATATATTTTTTTTAATAAATATTCCTTGATCACCAAAATAGAGCTTTAAATATTTTGCCCTTAAGTTTGAAGTGTAGGATATATATTTTAAAAAAGGGGAGCTGTAATCATAAAAATATAATGAAAAGCATCCACCGTCATAACCTTTATCTATTGCTTTTTCTATGCTTTCTAATGAACTTTCTGATATTTTTGAGTCACAGTGCAAAAACCAAAGTATATCCCCCTTTGAAATTGCTGCTCCATAGTTCATCTGCTTTGCCCTTCCTTTTTTAGAGGATATAACTTTAGCATATTTTGAAGCCACTAAAGCAGTATTATCTGTGCTTCCACCGTCAACAACTATTATTTCCTTAGATATTTTTAATTTGCCAAGCTGTAAAAGTATTTTTTCAATGTTTTTTTCTTCGTTTAATACAGGGATTATTATAGATACCATTTTTA
This sequence comes from Caloramator sp., assembly GCA_026417075.1. Classification (GTDB taxonomy): domain Bacteria; phylum Bacillota; class Clostridia; order Clostridiales; family Caloramatoraceae; genus Caloramator_B. The sequence goes on along the minus strand of JAOADY010000098.1, from coordinate 10,850 downwards.
ACACCATGCTTTTTATTTTTAGTATTAAAATTATAATATAATTTTAGTTATTCTACATATGATTATTTGATCAATAAATAGTATAAGCAATAATAATAGAAAAAAATAATAATCATTGCTGTATATAAAATGTTTATAGATAATAAAATATGTTAACAATTTTGTGGAGGTTTTATTATGCATAGAATAATCTATGACTGCGATAATACTATGGGACTTTCAGGAAGAGATGTCGATGACGGGCTCACTTTATTATATCTTCTTGGATGTGATGATGTAGTATTAGAGGGAGTTACTTTAACCCATGGAAACGGAACAATAAAAGAAGTTTATGATAATACAGTTAGAATGTTTAATGATTTAGGAATAAAAAATATACCTTTTTATAAAGGTAATGATATTATTAGCGATAAAGTATCTGAGGCTGGTGTGTATCTTGCTGATATGGCAAGAAAACATAAAGGAGAAATAACACTCCTTGCAACAGGTTCAATGACTAATCTTTATGAGGCATATCTTTATGATAATGAGTTTTATAAAAATCTTAAAAATATAGTTATAATGGGTGGAGTTACAGAGCCTTTAATAATTTCAGGGGTAAAAATCGATGAGCTTAATCTTTCCTGCGATTTTAAAGCTTCTTTAAGCCTTTTAACATCTAAAGCTGATATTACTATATTAACAGGGAATACATGCCTTCAGGCTCTATTTGGAGAAGAGGAAATACAAAGGCTTATGGATATTAAGGGAAATAAAGTAATAGATTTTATAAATGAAAATATTAAGGGATGGTATGAATTAATTTATAAAAGCTTTGGGTTTAAAGGATTTTGCAACTGGGATTGTGCAGCTGCACTTTATATAACTAATCCTGAGCTTTATGAAACTAAAACATTTAGTATATATCCAACATTAGAAGAATTAAAAAATGGATTTATAAACATAAAAAGTTATGAAGATAATGGATATAATATAAAAATGCCGTTAAAAATTAAGGATTTAAAGAAGTTTAATGATTTACTAATTAAAAGCTGGTGTAATGTTAAAAACTTATAAAATGAGGTTAGACAATGAAGAATAGGATTATTAAAATATCGATTTTAATTTTAGCTGCTTTAATTTTTCTACTTGTTCCTCCGCTTCAAAGGGCAGTTGAACAGGCTTTTTTCATACTTAGCATGGTTAATGTAAATGCTGTAAAGGAATATATTTTATCCTTTGGTATATGGGCTCCTGTAGTTTCCTTTTTTCTTATGGTTTTTCAGTCTATAGCAGCTCCTCTTCCAGCCTTTGTAATAACCTTTGCTAATGCAGCTTTATTTGGGTGGGTTAAAGGTGCAATATTATCCTGGTCAAGTGCTATGGCAGGGGCAGCACTTTGCTTTTATATTGCAAAGTTTTATGGAAGGGATGCAGTTGAAAAGCTAACAAGCAGGTTTGCCCTTGAAAGCGTCGATGTTTTTTTTGAAAAATACGGTAAATATGCAGTTCTTGTTGCAAGGCTTTTACCCTTTGTAAGTTTTGATATAGTAAGCTATGCAGCAGGGCTGACAACTATGGATTTTTGGTCTTTCTTTATTGCAACAGGAATAGGGCAGCTTCCGGCTACAATAGTTTATTCTTATGTAGGGGGAATGCTAACTGGCAGTGTTAAAACCTTTGTTTTTGGACTTATGATATTATTTGCATTGAGCATTATAATATTCGTTGCTAAAAAAATATGGCAGGAGAAAAACAATAATAAATATTTATATTAAAAAAGTTTAGGCATTAGCAATTACTGCTAATGCCTAAACACATTTTATTTGCTATATCCTCTTCCTAAACCTCTTCCAACTCCATTGCCAAGTCCTCTTCCTTGTCCTCTTCCAAATCCAATGCCGTATTTTTGACCAATCCTTTGTGAACCTGTGCCATCACAGCTTGCCATATTGTTTTTTATTGCATTTAAAATTTCATCAGCCTTTTCTTTAGTTAAAGTTCCATCCTTAACTTTCTGATCTAATATTTCTTTTTTGTTTTTTAGCATTTCAGCTTTAAACTCCTCAAGTTTTCCTGTTTCTTTTGCAATAGTTCCATAGGTTTTACCTTGAGACCTTTCGTTATAAAGAGTTTCCACTGACTTGCCTGTAAGCTTTGATACGATATCAACTGGTCTTGTTGCGGCATAGGCAAATACAGTTGTAGATGAAACTACTCCAGCTACTAAAACACCTAAAGCAATTTTTTTGATATTCATAAAATCAACCTCCTAAGTATTTTTATTTTATAGCTTGATTATAATTTTATAGTGTGATTATTTTATGGGATTTTTGTGTAGATTTTGTGAAGCTGATTTATTTTTTAAAAATTTTATTTTAATATATAAATAAAAATATAAGGCGGTGGTTTTGTGAGCAAAATTCTTATTGTTGAAGATGAAGATAAATTAAGACGTGTTTTAAAATTATATCTTGAAAAGGAAGGCTATATTGTTGAAGAAGCAAGAGATGGGGAAGAAGCTTTAAATATTTTCTCGCCTCTTATACATTCTCTTATAATACTCGATGTTATGCTTCCAAAATATGACGGGTGGAGCGTTTTGAGGAAAATAAGAAAGATAAGTGAAGTTCCTGTAATAATGCTTACGGCAAGGGGGGAAGAGGAGGATAAAATATTCGGATTTGACCTTGGAGTTGATGATTATGTTGTAAAGCCTGCAAGCCCGAGGGAAATAGTTGCAAGAACAAGGGCTATATTAAAAAGAGTAAAAAGAAATGATGAAGAGGATGGATTTTTAATAGACAAGGCAGCAAGGGAAGTTAAGATTAATAGTAAGGCAATAGATTTAACATTAAAAGAGTTTGAACTTCTTGTGTATCTTTATGAAAACAAAAATGCAGCAATATCAAGGGAACAGATACTTGATGCTGTCTGGGGTTATGAATACTTTGGAGACCTTAGAACCGTTGATACTCATATTAAAAATATAAGAGAAAAGCTTGGTGATTATAGAGACTATATTCAAACTGTAAGAGGTTTTGGATATAAATTTGAGGTGAAAAAATGAAGGGAATAAGGCTAAAATTATTCATATATACAAGCCTTCTTATGATACTGCTTCTTATATTTAATATTTTACTCCAAAGCAGTATATTAAACAGATATTATTCTAATACTGAAAAGGATAAACTTATTTCCTATGCAAAGGTTATTGAAAAAAATCTTTTAAATCCTGAAGAACTTGAAACAGAGGCAGATAGAATTTCAAGTAACTTAAATGCGAGGATATCTATATATGATGATAGAGGTAATATAATTTATAAAAATTATTCTCACATGATGGGAATGACAGGGAAAATAATGAATATAGAGAAAAGCAACTTAGATTTAGTATTAGGAGGACAGATAATTTATAGAACCGATGAGGCGATGCTGCGTCAGAGCAAAATAATATCCCTCGGATATCCTGCTAAGGTAAATAACACTGAAGCAGCTATATTTATTCATATTCCAACAGTTGAAATAAAAAGTACCGTGGAAAGTTTATCTAAACAATTTACTTATCTTTTATTAATTGCAATACTTATCTCCTTTTTAGGGGCTTATATTATAAGCAATAAATTTACAGAGCCTATTTTAAAAATAAAAAATGCAGCTAAAAAAATATCAGAGGGAGATTATGATATAAGGTTAAAAATAAATACGGATGATGAGATAGAGGAGCTTTCAAATACAATAAATGTTATGGCAGAGAATCTATCAAAAACGGAAAAATTAAGAAGGGACTTTATTGCCAATGTAACCCATGAATTTAGAACCCCTCTTGGAATTATAAAAGGATATGCAGAGGCACTTTATGATGATATCGTGCCTAATGAAGAAAAAAAGCAGTACATAGAGGATATAATCGAAGAGGTGGAAAAATTAAACAGGCTCGTTAATGAAAATTTAGAGCTTTCTAAAATTGAATCTAAAAGCATAAAATTAAACTTTCAAGATTTTAATCTTTATGATTTATTAAAAGATATTGTTGATAAGGTAAAGATAATAAAGGGGAATAGAAAAATAAATTTATCAGGGCAGGATCTTATTATAAAAGGCGATATGGAATATCTTGAAAGAGCAATATTAAATATAATATCTAATTCTATAAAACATACAAAGGAAGATGGCTTAATAGAGATAGATTTAAAAAGTGATAATGGGGCTGTTATAACTATAAAGGATGATGGAGAAGGAATAGATGAAAAGCATCTTCCCTATATATTTGAAAGGTTTTACAGAGCCAAGGAAAAGGGGGCAGGAGGTCTTGGACTTTCTATTGCAAAAGAGATAATAAAGCTTCATAGTGGGGAGATAAAAGTATATAGCAAAATAGGAGAAGGGAGCACCTTTGAGATAAAAGTGCCAAAGAGCTGAGAAGTGACAATATTATAAATGATATAAGTCTCTTTCTTAAATAGTTTTTATCTATTAAGGAAGAGGCTTTTTTATGACAAATTATCTGAACTTTATTTTAATAGGTAACTGCCATCAAAACTTTTATAATTATTTTTATGAACCATAGTCAAAATATACTGTGTGTTTGGATTTATAACTTATATCATACAATGATTTTTACTATGATTTATTTTTTGTTTGATTCATTTAATAATAATGAATCACAAAAAATTTATAAAAATAGCATTGTGTATATTGACATTATATATATTTTAATTTACACTATAACTGTACTAATACAAATAATACAGTTATAACGAGGAGGTGGTAATTTGATTGAACTTGATTTAAGAAGCAGGATTCCTATTTATGAGCAAATAATTGAAAAGATTAAAGATTTAATAATTAAGGAAGTACTTAAGGAAGATGAGCAGCTTCCATCAGTTAGAGCATTATCCACAGAGCTTACCATTAATCCAAATACTATACAAAAAGCTTATAGAGAGCTTGAAAGGCAGGGATATATATATACTATACCGGGCAAAGGGAATTTTGTTGCACCAGTAAAAAAAATAATTAATGAAGAAAAAGTAAAGGAGATAAAAGAAGAGATAAAAAAGAAGGTTATGGAAGGGTTGTACCTTGGAATGAAGAGGCAGGAGTTTATTGATATTTTAGATGAGGCAGTAAAATTAAAGGAGGGATTAAAATGATTAAGGTTGAAGGTTTATATAAAAACTATGGTGATTTTGAAGCATTAAAAGATATAAATCTTACAATTCCAAAGGGTTCGGTTTACGGGATAATTGGTTCAAATGGAGCAGGAAAAACAACGCTTTTAAAAACGATATCGGGAATATATAAGCCAGATAAAGGTTTTGCAAAGATTGAAGATGAGGATATTTATGAAAATGTTCATGTTAAAAAAAGGATGTTCTTTGTACTTGATGATCCTTATTACTATCATAATTATTCAATTAAAGAAATGGCAAGTTTTTATAAGTCGATATATGAATCCTATAGTGATGAAAAATATGAAAATTTGAAGGATGTATTTAAAATAGATGAAAATAAAAAAATAAAAAACTTGTCAAAGGGTATGAAGCGACAGGTTATAATATGGCTTGCACTTTCTTTAAATACAGATGTACTTATACTTGATGAGCCCCTTGATGGTCTTGATGCTGTTATGAGGCAGAAAGTTAAAAAAATAATATTTGAGGAAGTTTTAGAAAGGCAGCTTACGGTTATAATATCTTCACATAATTTAAGGGAACTTGAAGATTTTTGCGATCATATTGCAATTATTCACAGCGGCAGTGTAATTAAAGAAAAGGATATAGATGAACTGAAAAATAATATTTTTAAGATTCAATTTGCCTTTAGTGGAGATGTTCCTAAAGAACTTACTGAAAAACTTGATATCTTATATTATAAACAAAGCGGTAAGGTAACGACATTTATTGTTAAAGGTGATAGAAAAAAAGCAGAGGATTTAATTTTAAAATATGAACCGATATTACTCGATATAATACCATTATCTTTGGAAGAAATTTTTATACATGAAATGGGGGAGGCAGGTTATGAGAAAGAAAACATATTGCTTTAATCCTATCCTTTTAAATGATTTAAAAAGGTTTTGGATTTTAAGTGCATTTTACAGTTTTATTTTATTTTTACTTGTGCCATTAAAATTATTAAATCTAATTTCAGAACATGTAAATATAGGAGAGCTTATTAACAGTAACAATTTTATTTTTACTTACGAAGGATTTATGGGATTGCAGCCTTTAATAATATTTCTAATTGCAATTTTTATAGCAGTTGCACTGTTTTATGAGATACAAAATTGCAAAAGCAATGATCACATTCATTCTCTTCCAATAAGTAAAAAGGATATATTTATAAATAAAGTATTGGCAGGAGAAATATTAATATTCATTCCATGCTTTATAAATTATATAATAACTGAGATTATAGTTTTGCAGGGTACAATTCCAGTACACCATTATAAGATAATTAATTATTTTATAATGACCTTTATAAATACTAATATATTATTTCTTCAGGGGGTATTCTTTGCAGTAGTTACAACAAATGTATTTTTACATGTTTTTGTAAGCTTTGCAATTAATCTTGTACCATTTTTTATTGTTGAAATGGGAAATGATCTTTTAAATATAATTTTACCTGAAAGACTATCTGAAAGCATTAGTTTATACAATTTAAAATATATTTTGCCCTTATCATATATGATAGAAGGAAGAGGAGTAGATACAATTACAATAAAAAATATCATATTATATATTCTCAGTATGGCTTTATTATTTCTTCTATCCTATATACTTTTTATAAAAAGAAAGAATGAAGATATTAATAAGACTATTACCTTTAATTTTTTAAATGATGTATTTAAATATACTACTACTTTTATTTCTATGATAATATTTTCACTTATTTTATCTGGTTATTTTAAAATAGGGGTGACTTTTACTGTTATAAATTGTATTATAGGTTCTTTTTTAGGATATTATATATCTGAAATGATAATAAGAAAAGAATTATATGTTTTTAACAGATTAAAGGGCTATTTTATATATTTGGGAATAGCAGTAGTATTTTTAATACTTTTATTAAATACAGATTTAATATATAAGCATACTCCTCCAAGGGCTGAAGAAGTAAAGGAAGTTTATATATCTACCCAATATAATGAAGATAAGATAAACAGCAGTTATTTGATTAAAGATAAGAACACAATTAAAAATATTATTTCACTTCAAAAATATTTGATTGGTTTTAAAAATAACAGAGGCTGGGAGAATCAAGTATATATAGTTTATAAATTAAATAACGGAGATATGATTAAAAGATATTATCGTGGAAATTTTGGGAATGAATTTATAACCCAAATGGAAGAAATATCGAAAAATATACAATATAAAAAGTTAAATTATGATATATTAAATATTGATTTTTCTGACATTGAATGTATAGATCTAAACTATGGAAAAGATGTTTATGAAGTAACTGATAAAGAAAAGATAAGAAAGATTTATGATATTGTGTGCGATGGGTTTATGAATAATAAATTTAATAATCTTGGAAACAACTACAATACCTTTGTTAATTTTAAAATAAAAAATGATGCATTAAAAAAATATAATAAAAAGTATGGAGATATTAGAATTTATGTCAATATAAATTTAGATGAAGATACTATAAATAACCTTATAAAAAAATAGCTTATAACAAAAGCTTCTTCCTAATTATGTATAGGAAGAAGCTTTTGTTTATAATTATTTACACTATTGTAAAATATTTATAGATTATTTACTTCTTCAAAGAGCTTTATAGCAGCATTTTTAGGACCGATTTTTTCCTTTCCCGATATTCCAAGGCAGGTTTTTATTTGCCCTACCTTAACGCCTGCTTTATAGAAAGCATTGAAATATTCATTTAAAAGTATATCAGTTTCCTTTTGTCTTTGATATGGACCAAAGGGATTAGCAAAGTAGGATTTAACAAGTCCCTTTTCAGATGTTGTACCCTTTGCCATCCTTGCACCGTCTTTAAAAACTCTTATAGCTTTATTTATATCGCTGAAAAATTCAAGATGAGGCATATTATCTTCTACATCCTCATAGTTATTGGCATAAAGGAACATATCTATTGGGTATCCCTTCATTATATCTTTATAGCTTGATATTGGGATTACAAGCCTTGCATTTACTTTATCAGGGTTCATAAATATACTTCTATCAAGTTCTCTGAAGGCATATCCTGGATCTAAATCATCGAGCCTTACAAATGCACCTATTTCGGTTCCAAAGGCGAGGGGTTTATCATTTCCATTTAACTTTAAAGCTCCCATATCGTCGAATATAACAAGCATATCGCTTATATATTCCTCCCCAAGACTTCTAAAGGCCTCGAGGGTTTCAGATTTTCCAGCGCCGCTGTCTCCCATTATTATTATATTTGCGTGTTTACCGCTCTTTAAAGTTATGCTTACCATAGCACCGTGTATTGGAAGATATCCTCTTTTAATCATTATAAGGTTGTGAAGGGTAAGTGTCATCTTCTTCATGTATCCGAAATAGTCTATAGCCTCTCCGTAGCTAACATAGCCCATCATTATATCGTTATTTAAATCATCGAAGAAAACAGTTTTTAGCTTTTCACTTTTATCTCTTGCTCCAAATACATATATTATATCGGGTTTTGTATTTGTACATTCTTCCTTTGTTGCAAGTTCAAATAAGTTGCAGAGGGATATTCCATGGGACATAAAATCCCTGTGAAAATATATATAGGAAAGAAGACTGCCAACCTTTGCAGGATAACAGAACCAGTGATCGGGGTTTATTGTAGAGTCTGACAAAGGATTCTGTTTTATTTCGCTGAAAAAACCTTCCCTCGTATTCTTTTTTGGGTATGCTATAAAAGGTGGATCGAGGGATATAGTTTCTATAAAGGGTATATCCTTTAAAATTTCATATTCTTTAGGACATAACCAATTATAATGGCTTAAAACGAGGGCTGCGTTTGCACCTGCAGGAAGCTGCCTGTATACATTTGGTTTGACTCCGCTTACGTTTTCGCTTATTTTTCTGTAAAGATTTAGTATTAAAGCGGAGAACTGCGAATTAGCATCGATAAAGCTCACATTTTGAAGTCCTTCGTTTGTTTTGTTATCTGATATTATAGTATACCTTTCAAGCCTTCTCCAAAATCCATATATTCCTTCTATCATATCGATAAAATTTTCTTTTTGAGTTAAAAGCATCTTATAAGATGAATTAAGTTTTATAATTTCAGAAACATTTAATGTTACAAGCATCTTGAACACTGTTATAAGTTCTTTAGTTATTGACTCGATATCTAAATTTTTAAAGGATTCACAAATATATTTATAGACTGCACTATTTTTTCTTTGTATTTTTTTTAAATATGCTTTAAGTATTCTTTGAAAACCCTCGCTATTTAAAAGCTTTTCGGGGGTATCGCAGTATTTTGCAGTAAAGTTTATCATAACTTTGCCATTGCTTAAAGAGAATTCCTTTTTCATTCTTTTTTCCTCCCAAATGCAATATTTCAAAATAAAAATTGCAAATTTCAAACTACAAAAATAATTATAGCAGTAAAAGAAATAAAAATAAAGAACATTTTTGTATTTTTTGCTGAAAAACCTTTTAAAAATCAAGAAAAATAATAGGTAAATTATAAATAATGTTATCAAAACATAGCATACAAGAGTACAAATATGAAATATTTCATAATAAATCTTGCAATATATTATATGTTGCGATATAAAAAGTGTTGTATTGTAATCTAAATTTATTTTTGCTTTTTTACAGCATTTTACTTAAAGAATTTAAAATAATAGGTTTAAAAAGGTATTAACTTAAATGAATATATTTCATGTTGTTAAAAGATAATAGATTTTTATATATAATTGTGTTTATATAAAGATTGAATTATAATTTTTAAACAGACAATATTGGTAGAGGTGTATAAAATGAAAGAACGGTTACAAAAATACATGGCAAGGTGCGGAGTTGCATCAAGAAGAAAATGCGAAGAAATAATATTTCAAGGTAGAGTTACTGTAAACGGTATTGCTGTTAATAACATAATTATAATTGATGATGAAAAGGATGTTGTTAAGGTTGATGGCAAAATAATAAAACCAGAGTATGAGAAAATCTATATAATGCTTAATAAACCAGTTGGTGTAATAACATCAGCAAAGGATGAGAAAAATAGAAAGACGGTTCTTGATATTGTAAAAGTAAAAGAAAGAATATATCCAGTTGGAAGGCTAGATTATGATACTTCAGGACTTTTAATACTTACAAATGATGGTGAGATAGCCTTTAAAATGACCCATCCCTCAAAGGAAATAGATAAGGTTTATATAGCAAAAGTTAAGGGAGTGCCCCGAAATAGCGATATAGAAAGGTTCGAGGCGGGTTTAAAGATAGATGATTATATTACTTCTCCTTCAAAGCTTAAGATAATAAAATCGATGGAGAAGGAGAGCCTTCTTGAAATAATTATTCATGAAGGTAGAAATCGTCAAGTTAGAAAAATGTGTGAAAAAATAGGGCATCCCGTAATAAAGTTAAAAAGGATAAAAATAGGAGAGCTAAGCCTTGGAGATTTAAAGGAAGGACAGTGGAGAAAGCTTACAAAAAGAGAAATCGAATATATTAAATCCTTATAAGTAAAGCATATATATATATATATATCAGGCTGTTGACAAACAAATTTTGTCAGCAGCTTTTTTTTGCGTAGCAAAAAGGATTTTAAAAATTTATGTAGAATTATATATATAGAAATAAATTTTGGAGGTATCCCATGATTAATGAAATTAAATCCAAACAACAAAAATTGGAAATAGTTTATATAGAAAATTTAGTTCC
>JAOADY010000084.1 GCA_026417075.1 Caloramator sp. | reverse complement strand
GATATATACCAAGAGGAATAAGAAAAAATTATTTTTTAGATAACAGGGGCTCAAAGAGAGCAGTTGATATGCTCGTTAAGAAAATAAAGGGTGAGCAGTTTGAAAGCGAGTTTGTAATGCCGCTATTTGATAAGGTTGCTCCCAATCCTCCAGTTTTAGATATTTCAAAGGCTAAAATAGCGCTTGTAACATCAGGAGGGATTGTTCCAAAGGGTAATCCAGATAAAATCGAGTCGTCGAGTGCTTCTAAATTTGGAGAATACAATATTGATGGCATATACGATTTAACTGAAGAGACCTTTGAAACAGCTCATGGAGGATATGATCCAGTTTATGCAAATAAAGATTCTGACAGGGTACTTCCTGTTGATGTATTAAGGGATCTTGAAAAAGAAGGAGTAATTGGAAAACTTCACGAAAAATATTATTCTACAGTTGGAAATGGTACGGCAGTTAAAAGTGCTGCAAAATTTGGAGCAGAAATAGCAAAGAAACTTTTAGCTGACGGTGTTCAGGCTGTAATACTAACTTCTACTTGAGGAACATGTACACGTTGCGGCGCAACGATGGTTAAAGAAATTGAAAGAGCAGGACTTCCAGTTGTTCATATGTGTACAATAGTTCCAATATCAAAGACAGTAGGGGCAAACAGAATAGTACCAACTGTTGCTATTCCGCATCCCCTTGGTAACCCAAATCTTTCAAAGGAAGATGAAAAGGCTTTAAGAAGAAGGCTTGTTGAAAAAGCACTAAAAGCTCTTCAAACTCCAATAGAAGATCAAACTGTATTTGAAGATTAATTTTATAGCTGGGGTCAGAGCCGAAACAGTAAAGCGGATATAAATTCCGAATCTGATATCCGGCAAACCCCGGCTTTTATATTAATAAATTTGGAGGTGTTTTGATGTTCCCAGTTATTAAAGGCGCAAGCTATATATTAGTTAATACTCCGGATATGGTAATTCATAATGGAACAACCCAAACATTAGAGAGAGAAACAAATCCTGATTCAGAATATTTAAAAAAAGTTCCACAGCATTTAAGAAGTTTTGAGGATGTTGTATCCTATCCTGTCAATCAGACATACATAGGCAACTTTGATCCTGAAGAGCTTGCCAAAATGGCAAGACCATGGCATGAAAAGAAAATTGAAAACGCTTCAAGATATGGCAGATTTGGCGAGATTATGCCTCAGGATGAATTCTATGGTTTGATGAAAATAAGCGATGTTTTTGACCTTGTTATTCTTGAAAAAACATTTACAGCTGAAGTTAAAGAAAAGTTTGAACAGCATAAACTTTTAAAGGGATATGCACAAAAACTCGGAGAAGGTTCGGATATAGAGGAAATAGAAAAACTTATTGAGAACGTTGGTGCAGAGGGCCTTTATATGAATAACAAATTGGTAGGATGCGTTAAAAGAGCCCACGAATTTGATAAGAACCTGACTGCCCATATTATAACTGAAAACCTTGCAGTTAAGGCATCAGGAGTTCTTGCTATTTTAAATCTTATAGACAAATTTGGAATAAATGCTGAAGAAATAGATTATATAATAGAGTGTTCAGAGGAAGCCTGCGGAGATATGAATCAAAGAGGAGGAGGCAATTTTGCAAAGGCTATCGGCGAAATTGCAGGCCTTAAAAATGCAACGGGCTGCGATGTAAGGGGATTTTGTGCAGGGCCAACCCATGCACTGCTTAATGCTGCTGGATTAGTTCAATCCGGAGTATTTAAAAATATAATAGTTGTAGGCGGTGGAGCAACTGCAAAGCTTGGAATGAATGGAAGAGATCATGTTAAAAAGGGTCTTCCTATACTTGAAGACGTTCTTGGAGGATTTGCAGTTCTTGTATCACAAAACGATGGTATAAGTCCTGTTATAAGAACCGATTCTGTTGGAAAACATTCAATAGGAGCTGGAGCTTCTCCTCAGGCTGTTATTGAAGCAATAGTAGCTGCACCACTTGAAAAGACTGGTCTTAGTTTTACCGATATAGATTTATATGCTCCTGAAATGCAGAACCCTGAAATTACAGAACCTGCTGGTGCTGGTGATGTACCTACACAGAATTATAAAATGATTGGTGCTCTTGCAGTTAAAAAAGGTCAGATAGAAAGAACGCAGCTTCCTGAATTTGTTAATAAACACGGGTTTGTTGGATACGCACCTACTCAAGGCCATGTGCCTTCAGGAGTACCAATAATAGGGTATGGAATGGAAAAGATTAAAGAAGGAAAGATTAATAGATTTATGATAGTTGGTAAAGGAAGTCTTTTCCTCGCTAGAATGACTAATCTTTTTGATGGTATATCTTTTATAGTAGAAAAAAATTCAGGAGCAGCAGATGAAGGTACAGTATCCAAGGAAGAAGTAAAGAATATGGTGGCAGAGGCTATGAAGGAATTTGCTTCTTACCTACTTTTAAAGTAAGAGGTGATTACTATGTCTAAGGAAAATGTAAAAAAAATAATTGGGGAAGTATTTAATGAAATAGCTGATGCAATACAAAGCGGAGAATTTGGCAAAAAAGTAAAGATAGGATTAACAACCCTTGGAAGCGAACATGGAATAGAGGAACTCATTAAAGCTGCAGAATTAGCCTCAAGAAAATATAAAGACTTTGAAGTTGTATTGATAGGACCAAAAGTTAATACTAGTCTTAAGATATATGAAGTAAATTCTGATGAGGAAGGACACAAATTAATGGAGGAACTTCTTGATAGTGGAGAAATTCAAGGTTGCGTAACTCAGCATTACAATTTCCCAATTGGAGTTTCAACAGTCGGAAGAGTAATTACTCCAGGCAGAGGGAAGGAAATGATAATATCTACAACTACAGGTACTTCTTCAACAAATAGAGTTGAAGGAATGGTAAAAAATGCAATTTACGGTATAATTGCTGCAAAGGCATCTGGCATTGAAAATCCTTCTATTGGAATTTTAAATGTAGATGGAGCAAGACAGGTTGAAAGAATATTAAAGAATATAGACAATGAGGGATATAGCATAAATTTTTCTGAATCAATAAGAGCTGATGGAGGCTCTGTTATGAGAGGAAATGACCTTCTTGCAGGAACACCTGATGTTATGGTTACGGATACTTTAACAGGAAACCTTTTGATTAAAATATTCTCATCCTTTACAACAGGAGGAGATTATGAATCTTTAGGATACGGATATGGTCCTGGAATAGGTGAAGGGTATGACAGACTCATTTGCATTATATCAAGGGCATCAGGAGCACCTTTAATCTGTGAAGCATTAAGATATTGTGCTACATGTGCACAAAATGATATAATTAAAATTTCTAAGGAAGAATTCAAAAAGTTAAATGATATTGGATTTAAAGATATTTTAAAGGAAATAAATCAAGTAGAAGAAAAAAAGGCTTCTGAAGAAATAAAACCACCTGCAAAAAAAGTTGTTACATTTACGATTTCAGGAATAGATATACTTGAATTAGATAATGCTGTGAAGGAATTGTGGAAAAACAACATATATTCTCAAAGCGGGATGGGCTGTACAGGACCAGTTGTACTTGTTGCAGATGCGGATGCTGAAAAAGCTAAAGAAATATTAATAAATAAAGGATATATATCATAGTATTAGAATAACCTGCTTATAAGCAGGTTATTTATTTGATTAAAATTAATATATATTTTCAATATTTGAATAAAATTATATTAAAAAGTTTATAATATATGCTATAAATTATAAGTATAAGCTTTTGTTTAAAAAATAATTAGTAAAAAAAAGAAGGATTTTTAAAAAAAATGAAGAATATTTATTTTGGTTAAAAAAAATAACTTATATAAAGGGGGAGTATTAAAAATGAAAAAATTATTGTCGATTGTTTTAGCTGTTTTAGTTGCTGCAAGTTTTTTTTCAGGCTGCGGTCAAAAGCAGCAACAGCAATCTCAACAGCAGGAGCAGCAACAACAGCAAGAACAGGCTAAAAAAATTGAAACAAGCGTAAAGATTGGTCTTGCTACAGATGAAGGCGGGAAGGGAGATAAGTCCTTTAACGATGCAGCAATTGCTGGTCTTGATAAGATTGCAAGTGAATATACTGTAGAACCAGTTATACTTGAATCAAAGCAGAATGACCAGTATGAACCAAATCTTAAAAATCTTGCTACAGCAAACGATCTTATTTTTGCTGTAGGATTCAAAATGAAGGATGCTTTAAAAAAGGTTGCAACTGCAAATCCTGATAAGAAATTTGCTATAATTGATGAAACTGTTAACCTTCCAAACGTTGAATCAATATGCTTCAAAGAAGAAGAAGGTTCATTCCTTATGGGAGTTATAGCTGCAAAGACTTCCCAGACTGGAAAAATTGGATTTGTAGGAGGTATCGATACGCCTCTTATTCAAAAGTTTGAAGCTGGATTTATAGCTGGTGTTAAATCAGTAAATCCCGAAGCAGCAAAGGAGCTTCAAAATAGAAAAAATGTAAAGTATGCAAATAGCTTCAGTGACATAAACAAAGGATATGAGCTTGCAAAATCACTTTACAATTCCGGATGCGATGTTATATATCATGCTGCTGGAGGCGTTGGACTTGGAGTATTTAATGCAGCAAAGGATATGAAAAAATGGGCTATTGGTGTTGACTCCGATCAGGCTGTAACAGTGCCAAAAGCAAAGGATGTTATTCTTTGCTCAATGCTAAAAAGAGTTGATGTTGGAACATATTCTGCATCTAAAGATATGATAGAAAATAAGTTCAAGGGAGGGTCAACATTAGTTCTTGGACTTAAGGAAGATGGAGTTGGAATAGCTCCAACAGTTAACCCTGCTGTTCAGCAATCAACAATCGATCTTGCAAACAAATATAAAGAAGCAATAATAAATGGAACTATAGTTGTTCCATCTACACTCGATGATGTTAAGAAATTTAAGCCAGTTGAAATTAAATAATCAGTTCTTAATACAGACTTATTTGGAGAATATCTATAATTATTATCAATTTTATATTGAAATATAATTATAGGGGTAATTAAAAGCTAGATGCTCCAGCATCTAGCTTTTTTAAGCCATATAGAAAGATGGAGAGGAGGAGAATAATGGACTTTGTTGTAGAAATGAAGGGAATAACAAAGGTTTTTCCAGGAGTTAGAGCTAATGAAAACGTAAACTTTCAGCTTAAAAAGGGTGAAATACATGTATTGCTTGGAGAAAATGGAGCGGGAAAAACGACTTTAATGAATATACTATATGGATTATATCAGCCTGATGAAGGGGAAATATATGTAAAGGGCAGAAAAATAAATATGAAATCTCCTTCTGAGGCTATTGCCAATGGAATTGGCATGGTTCATCAGCATTTTATGCTTGTGCAGAATTTTACTGTTGCAGAAAATATTGTTTTAGGTAAAGAACCAAAGAAGTCTATAAATTTAGATATGAATAAAGCTGTAGAAGATACAAAAAAAATTGCAGATGCCTATGGATTTAAAATTGACCCTAATGCTGTGATTGAAGATATTAGCGTCGGACAGCAACAAAAAGTTGAAATATTAAAAGCTCTATACAGAGGTGCTGAAATTTTAATTCTCGATGAACCTACAGCGGTTTTAACGCCTCAGGAAATAGAAGAATTAGGCATAATACTTAAAAATCTCGTTAAAGAGGGCAAATCTATTATTTTAATTACCCATAAATTAAAAGAAGTAATGGGTATGAGCGATAGAGTAACTATAATAAGACGTGGAAAGGTAATAAATACAGTAAATACTAAGGATACAAATATAGAGCAGCTTGCAGAGATGATGGTTGGAAGGAAGGTAAATTTAGTAGTTGAAAAGAAACCTGCACAGCCAAAGGATGTAATATTTAAAGTTGAAAAACTTGAAGCCCTTGACCATAGAGGATTGCCAGCTCTTAAAGGAATAAATTTACAGGTTAGGGCAGGAGAAATTCTTGGAATTGCTGGTGTTGATGGGAATGGTCAAACTGAACTTCTTGAGGTTATAACTGGGCTTAGGAAGGCTAAAAGTGGGAAGGTAATAATAAATAATAAAGATATAACAGGAAAAAGTCCAAAAGAAATAATTGAATCAGGTATAAGCAACATACCTGAGGATAGGCATAAAAGAGGACTTGTTTTAAAATATTCTCTTGCAGAAAATTCTATTTTGGGAATGCACAATAAAAAACCTTTTGCTAATGGAATAATTATGAATTATGCAAAGATAAAGGAATTTGCAAGAAAGCTTATTGATGAATTTGACGTTAGAACACCAAATGAGGATGTGGCGGCATCAAGTTTATCAGGAGGAAATCAGCAGAAAATGATTGTTGCAAGAGAAATTGCAAAGGATCCTGATTTAATAATAGCAGCACAGCCAACTCGAGGTCTTGATGTCGGGGCTATTGAATATATTCACAAAAGACTTGTTGAGGAAAGGGATAAAGGCAGAGGAGTGCTTCTTGTTTCCTTAGAGCTTGATGAAGTTATGGCACTTTCTGATAGAATAGCTGTAATTTACGATGGAGAGATAGTAGGAATTCTTGATGCTAAGGATGCAACGGAAAATGACCTCGGAATACTTATGGCTGGAGGAAAATTAGAATCATTAAGTAAAGGAGGGGTACAATGAAAAATAAAAAGATAATACAATCTGCAGTTTCATCATTGATATTCCCTTTAGTTTCTATAATAGTTGCTATGCTTGTTGCCGTTATATTCGTTATGTGGGCAAAACATATAAGCTTTATTAAAGGTTTTCAAGTTATGTTTAAGGCGATATGGAATGGAAGCTTTGGAAGAAAGGATAATTTTATTGAAACATTAGTATATGTAATTCCTCTTCTTTTTACAGGGCTTGCGAACGCTGTTGCTTTTAAAACTGGGCTTTTTAATATAGGAGTTGAAGGGGAATTTATGATAAGTATTGCAGTTGGCGCAATAGTCGGAACAATTCAAGGCATACCTCCTGTAATTCATGTAATACTAGTGCTTATTTCTGGGACTCTTGCAGGAGTTATATGGGCAGGAATAGTAGGATATCTTAAGGCAAAGGTTGGTTCAAATGAAGTAGTTAATTCAATTATGATGAACTATATAGCATTATATTTTTCTAATTATCTTGTTATGGGACCTTTTAATCAAAAAGGTCTTGCACAAACTGCAGATATTCAGCCTTCAGCTATGCTTTGGAGATTTTTGGGTGAAAACTATAGATTAAATATAGGAATTTTTATAGGACTTTTAATGGTTGTACTTGTATATATATTCTTTTGGAAAACTACATGGGGATATGAAATTAGAGCTGTTGGCATTAATCAATATGCAGCTGAATATGGAGGAATTAATATTAAAAAGAATATAATTCTTGCTATGGCTATATCAGGAGGAATAGCAGGTCTTGGAGGAGCAGTTTACGTATCAGGAATTCAGCATCATGCAATACAGATGGTTAGTTTTACAGGTTATGGTTTCGATGGCATTGCTGTTGCTCTTCTTGCTAAAAACAATCCAATAGGAGTAATTTTTTCTGCACTTTTGTTTGGAGCATTAAATACAAGCTCTATTTCTCTTCAGATGGCGAATATTCCAAAACAAATAGTATTTTTAATCCAAGCTATAATACTTATATTTGTTGCTTCTGATTATGTGTATAAATGGATTGCAGAAAAGAGAAGGAAGGGGGCGCTTTTAAATGAATAATGCAGGAATTCCAATAATTGTCGCACTGCTTGCTTCAACTTTAAGGCTTGCAACTCCCTTAATATTTGCGGCTCTTGGAGGACTTTTTTCAGAGAAATCAGGCGTAGTTAATATAGGGCTTGAAGGTATGCTGACAATTGGTGCGTTTTTCGCAGTTTATGGTTCTTTTAAAACAAACAACCCATGGATAGGTATTGTGTTTGCTATAGTTTCTGGAGCTGCGATTGCGGCTGTTCATGCTTTTTTAAGTATTCATTTAAAAGCAGATCAGACTATATCTGGTGTTGCTATTAATATTTTTGCAGCAGCAATAACAAGCTATCTTTTAATGGTGCTTTTTAACAGACAAGGGCAGACAGATGGTGTAACATCCCTTTATTATCCAAAGGAGGCGATGTTGAAAATACCTGTTTTAGGTAAATTTCTTGCAGAACTTAATTGGTATGTATTTATAGCTATTGCTTTGGTAATAGTTACAAATTACATATTCTATAAAACACCTTTAGGACTTAGAATCAGAGCTGTTGGAGAACATCCAAAGGCTGCAGATACATTAGGTATAAGCGTTTATGGAATAAGGTATCTTTGTGTAATATTATCTGGAGCATTAGCAGGTCTTGGAGGAGCGTCATTATCTCTTAGTAATACCAATATTTTTAGAGAGGGCATGGTTAGTGGTAAGGGATTCATTGCAATAGCTGCAATGATATTTGGTAATTATAAGCCCTTTGGAGCTCTTTGGGCATGCTTGATATTTGCTCTAGCAGATGCATTTCAAATCGTTGCTCAGGGATTGGGATGGCCTTTCCCATCAGAGTTTTATTCAGCAATACCTTTCATTATTACTATGATAGTTCTATCAGGATTCGTAGGCAAAACAGTTCCTCCTGCAGCAGATGGGATACCCTATGAAAAAGGAGAAAAATAGGCATCCAATTGGATGCTTATTTTTTTAACCATTATACTATAAGATTTTATTGAAATATGTTATAATTATTAAAAAATATTAAAAAGTATTTTGATTTAATTTGGGGGTATTGCTTATGAAGCTCGATTATAACTTACAACTTCAACAAGAGCAAAGGCTTATAATGACGCAGGAGCTGCAGCTAGCTGTAAAACTTTTACAGTTAAACTCGGTCGAGCTAAATGAGTATATTGAAGAGCAGCTTATAGAGAATCCGCTTCTTGAAAGGGATGAAACAGAAAAAGAAGAAAAAGATGATAAAGAAGAAATAGTTGATTTTATAAATCATATAGATGATTTTAAAGAAGATGAATTTTTATATGATGATGAGAAGGAATATGTATCACCTTTAAATTTTGTAATAAAAGAAACCTCCCTTTGGGATTACTTAAAAGAACAATTAATGCTTTCTCCAATAAATAAGCTTGATAGAAAAATAGGGGAGTTTATAATAGATTGTTTAGACGAAAATGGATATTTAAAAATGGATATTAATGAGATATCAAAAAAACTTAATGTTTATAAAGAAAGAGTTGAAAAAATAATTTCGCTTATACAAACCTTTGAACCATCGGGAGTTTGTGCACGAAGTATAAATGAATGCCTTATATTACAATTAAAAAATAAAGGTATAGAAGATGTTATAATAGAAAACATAATAAATACGATGCTTGAAGAAGTTGGTCAAGGTAATATTACAAAAATAGCAAAGGAAAATGGAATAACCTGTGAGAAGGCTTTAGAGTATGTAAATATAATAAAAAGTCTTGACCCAAAGCCTGGTGTCAGATATAGTGCTGACGAAACTAAATATATTATTCCAGATGTTATACTTGAAAAAATAAATGGTAAATATGTTGTAACAGTTAATGAAGATTGTATTCCTCAATTAAAAATAAATGGATTATATAGAAAACTAATTAATAATAAAAATTGTCCTGAATACAATTATGTAAAAGAGAAGTTATCTTCAGCGATATGGCTTATAAAAAGCATTGAGCAGAGAATAGAAACTATTAAAAAAGTTGTTACATCTATAGTTGATTATCAAATGGATTTTTTTGAATATGGCAAGGCATTAAAACCTCTTACATTAAAGCAAATAGCAGAAATGACATCCCTTCATGAATCTACTGTAAGCAGAGCTGTAAAGGGGAAATATATACAAACACCAAGAGGAATATTTGAAATAAAAAATTTTTTTATAAAAGGAATACAAACCAAAACTGGAGAAGATATTTCAACTATAAGATTAAAGGATAGAATTAAGGAAATAATAAAGTCAGAAAACATTGAAAATCCATTATCAGACCAACAAATTGCAAATATTATGAATAATGAGGGATTAAATATATCACGACGAACTGTTGCAAAATATAGAGAGGAAATGAATATACCATCTTCTTCTAAAAGAAAAAATAACATAAAATTCTATAATTTATAATTAAAATATTGAAAAAAGGCGAAATGAATGATATATTTAAGTTGTAGGATAATTTGTTTTAGAAAGTTTATTAAATCTGTTATTTTTTAATTTTAATGGGACAAAAATCATCCATAGGGACAATAATAATCCAAAGGAAGTGAATTGGGTGAATAATATCCTTAATTTTCAGCAAAGGATAATTCCTGAAATGATTGAACTTCTAAAAAAGAGATACAAAATTTTAAAAAGTATTTATTATAGTCAACCAATTGGAAGAAGAGCACTTTCTCAGGAATTGAATATGGGAGAGAGAATCGTAAGAACTGAAGTGAGTTTTTTGAAAGAACAAGGACTTGTTGATATAAATTCTATTGGGATGATGATAACGGAAGATGGAGAAAATATACTTGAAAAATTAGAAGAAATGATTCATGAAATAAGTGGTCTTACGAATATCGAACAAACTCTGCAAAAATATCTTGGAGTTTATAAAGTAAAAGTTATTCCTGGAGATTTAGAAAATGATAGTACTGTACTTAAAGAAATGGGAAGAATAGCAGCTGATTATATTAAAGGACTTATCGAAGAAAATTTTATAATTGCTGTTACAGGAGGTAGTTCCGTAGCACAGGTTGTAGAAAATTTTCCAAAGGTTAATAAAAAAAATCTTCTTGTTGTTCCAGCTAGGGGTGGAATAGGAAGAATAGTTGAAACTCAAGCGAGTACTCTTGCATCAAAACTTGCTTTGAGGATTGGTGCAGGATATAAACTACTACATGTTCCTGATAATTTAAGCCGTGATGCTCTTGAAACGATGCTTAATGAGCCTGATATAAAGGATACAGTTGAAAAAATTTCAAAATCCAATATATTAATATTTGGGATAGGAAGAGCAGATGAAATGGCAAGAAGAAGAGGACTTTGTGATGATGAAATCAAAGATCTTCTTCAAAAGGGAGCAGTTGCTGAAGCTTTTGGTTGCTATTTTAATAAACATGGTGAGATAGTTTACAAAACTCCTACAATGACTTTGAATTTTGAGGATGTTAAAAAAATAGAGCATATTGTTGCAATTGCAGGAGGAAAAAGCAAGGCACAGGCAGTAGAAGCTGTAAAAACAGGAAATCCTAATATGGTTTTGGTAACTGATGAGGGATGTGCTAAGGAATTATTAAAGTTAAAAGAAGGTATAATAATATAGTAATATAACTGCTAAGATTAATAATCAAGGCAGATTTAAATTAAATAATTTTAAAATATATTAGGAGGGATAATATGACTATTAAAGTCGCTATTAATGGATTTGGTAGAATTGGAAGGAATGCGTTTAAAATCGCTCAGACTAAATTAGGCAACAATATTGAAATTGTTGCAATTAATGATTTAACAGATACTAAAACACTTGCTCATCTTTTAAAATACGATTCATGCTTTGGAAAGTTCGATGGAACTGTTGAAGCAAAGGAAAATTCAATTGTTGTTAATGGAAAAGAAGTTAAAGTTTTTGCTGAAAAGGATCCAAAGAATTTACCATGGAAGGATCTTGGAGTAGATATTGTTATTGAATCAACAGGTCTTTTCACAAAGAAAGAAAAGGCAGTAGCACACATTGAAGCAGGTGCAAAGAAGGTTATAATATCAGCTCCAGCAACTGATGAAGATATTACAATTGTTATGGGTGTAAACGAAAATATGTATGATCCTGCAAATCATCATATAATATCAAATGCTTCATGTACTACAAACTGTCTTGCTCCTTTTGCTAAGGTTCTTGATGAAAAGTTTGGAATAGTAAAAGGGTTAATGACAACTGTACATTCCTATACAAATGACCAGAGAATACTCGATTTACCACATAAGGATTTAAGAAGAGCAAGAGCAGCTGCTGAATCAATAATACCAACAACAACTGGAGCTGCAAAGGCTGTAGGTAAGGTTCTTCCAAATCTTAAGGGTAAACTTAATGGTTTTGCTCTAAGAGTTCCAACACCAACAGTATCAGTAACTGACCTTGTTTGCGAAGTATCAAAAGCAACAACAGTTGAAGAAGTAAATGCAGCATTAAAAGAAGCTGCAGAAGGTTCAATGAAGGGTATACTTGGCTACGAAGAACAGCCACTTGTTTCAATAGATTATAGAGGAGATGAAAGATCTTCAATAGTAGATGCTCTTTCAACAATGGTTCTTGAAGGGAATATGGTTAAGGTAGTTGCTTGGTATGACAACGAATGGGGTTATTCAAACAGAATAGTAGACCTTGTAAACTATGTAGCTGAAAGATTATAATACATAAGAAAATTCCGGATTGTGGCCGGATAATCAGCTAAGATTATAAATCGTGTCCGGTTCTTATAGGGCCGGACATTACTTTTATAAATAAAAAAAGGAGATGAGATTATGAATAAAAAGACTATTAGAGATATCGATGTAAAGGGAAAAAAAGTAATAGTAAGATGCGATTTTAATGTTCCTATGGATAAAGAAGGAAATATAACAGACGATAGAAGAATAGTTGGGGCACTGCCAACAATAAATTACTTAATTGAAAATGGTGCAAAGGTTATTTTAATGTCACATCTTGGAAGACCTAAGGAAGGTTATGATGCAAAATACAGTTTAAGACCTGTTGCACAAAGGCTTTCACAGTTATTAGGAAAAGAAGTAATACTTGCTGAGGATAAGGAAGTTGTTGGAGAAAATGCAGTAAAGTTAACAAACGAAATGAAAGAAGGAGATATAGTTCTTCTTGAAAATGTTCGTTTTATTGCTACAGAAACAAAGAACGATATGGAATTTGCAAAGAAACTTGCATCTCTTGCTGATGTATTTGTAAATGATGCTTTTGGTACAGCTCATAGAGCACATTCATCTACAGCTGGTATTGCAAGCTATATTCCGGCTGTTGCGGGTTTCCTTATTGAAAAAGAAATAAGCATTATGGGAAAAGCTCTTGAAAATCCTGAAAGACCTTTTGTTGCAATATTAGGTGGAGCTAAGGTTTCAGATAAAATAGGAGTTATAAATAACCTTCTTGAAAAGGTTGATAGATTAGTGATAGGAGGAGGAATGGCATATACTTTCCTAAAAGCACAGGGAATAAAAATAGGTAACTCATTAGTAGAAGAAGATAAGGTTGAATATGCCAAGGAAATGCTTGATAAGGCAGATAAAAAGGGTGTAAAAATATATCTTCCAGTTGATCATGTTATTGCAAAAGAATTTAAAGCAGATGCTGCATGGGAAGTTTCAAAGACTGAAATACCAGAAGGATTTATGGGACTTGATATAGGACCTGAATCAGTAAAACTATTTGAAGAAGCTGTTTGTGATGCAAAAACAGTTATATGGAACGGTCCTATGGGAGTATTTGAAATGCCTGCTTTTGCAAACGGAACTAAAAAGGTTGCGGAAGCTTTATCAAAAGTAAATGGTACGACAATAATAGGTGGAGGAGATTCAGCTGCAGCTGTTGAACAGCTTGGATATGCTGATAAAATGACTCATATTTCAACTGGGGGAGGAGCGTCTCTCGAATTTTTAGAAGGGCTTGAACTACCAGGTATAGCAGCTCTTAATAATAAATAAAAGATATTGAAAGAGGTAGATTAAAATGAGAAGACCAATAATTGCAGGAAACTGGAAAATGAATAAAACTGGAAAAGAAGCTGCACAGCTTGTATTATCGTTAATTGATAAGGTAAAGGATGCAAACTGTGAAGTTGTTTTATGCCCTCCTTTTACATCACTTCCGCAGGTAGTTACTCTTGTTGAAAACACTAATATCAAAGTTGGAGCACAGAATATGTATTATGAAGAAAGTGGAGCGTTTACAGGAGAAGTATCACCGCTTATGCTAAAAGAGCTTGGAGTTGAATATGTGATAATTGGACATAGCGAGAGAAGGCAATATTTCAAAGAAGATGATGAACTTATAAATAAAAAATTAAAAGCAGCCTTCTTACATGGGATTACACCTATACTTTGTGTTGGAGAAACTTTAGAGCAGAGAGAAAGCAATCAAACCTTTGAACTTATTAAAAGTCAGCTTGAAAAGGATTTAAAGGATATAAAAGCAGAGGATGTTAAAAATATGGTAATTGCCTATGAACCTATTTGGGCAATTGGAACTGGTAAGACAGCAACAGCAGAAGATGCTAATGAAGTTATTGCCTTTATAAGAAAGAATATTAAAAATATGTATGACGATAATACTGCAGAAACAATTAGAATACAATATGGTGGCAGCGTTAAGGCTTCAACTATAAAAGAACAGATGGCACAAAGCGATATAGATGGAGCATTAGTTGGAGGAGCAAGCTTAAAAGCAGATGAATTTGCTGCTATTGTTAACTTTTAAGGAGGATTACGATGCAAAATAGACTTCGCATGTTACTTATTCTTGATGGATGGGGAATAAACGAAAGAAAAGATGGAAACGCAATAGCTAATGCAAAAACTGATAATTTTAATTATTACTGGGATAATTATCCGCATACGACTTTAAGCGCAAGTGGCCTTGATGTAGGTCTTCCTGAAGGACAGATGGGAAATTCTGAAGTTGGACATTTAAATATAGGGGCAGGACGTATAATATATCAAGAATTTACAAGAATAAATAAAGAGATTAAAGAAGAAAGATTCTTTAAGAATGAAGCCTTTTTAAATGCTATTGATAATGTAAAAAAATATAACAGCAAAATGCATTTATATGGACTTTTATCTGATGGAGGGGTACACAGCCATAGAGAACATCTTAAGGCTCTTTTAAAACTTTGTAAATCTGAAGGCCTTTCTGAAGTTTATGTTCACTGCTTCCTTGATGGAAGGGATGTTCCTCCTCAAAGTGCTCTTAACTATATTGATGAGCTTGAAAATTATATGAAAGAAATTGGTATTGGTAAAATTGCAACAATATCAGGGCGATATTATGCAATGGATAGAGACAAAAGATGGGAAAGAGTTCAACTTGCCTATAATGCAATGGTTAAAGGTGAAGGAGAAATAGCGGGAAGTGCAAGGGAAGCAGTTGAAAAATCCTATAGTGAAAACAGGGTTGATGAATTTGTTCTTCCAACTGTAATTGTTAAAGATGATAAGGTAACTGCAAAAATAGAAGAAAACGATTCAATTATTTTCTTTAATTTTAGACCTGATAGAGCAAGAGAAATAACAAGAGCATTTGTTGATAAAGATTTTGAAGGGTTTAAAAGAGATTATTTCAGGGTATACTACGTATGTATGACTTTATATGATAAATCTATTAATGATGTAGATGTTGCATATAAACCTGAAAAATATGTAAATGCTTTAGGAGAGTATTTAAGCAAAAACGGTATAAAACAGCTTAGAATTGCAGAAACTGAAAAATATGCTCATGTAACATTTTTCTTCAACAGTGGCATTGAAGCACCCTATGAAAATGAAGAAAGGATATTGATACCTTCTCCTAAAGTTCCAACCTATGATATGCAGCCTGAGATGAGCGCATATTTAGTAACTGAAAGGGTTTTAAAAGAGATAGATGAAAATAAATATGATTTTATTGTTTTAAATTTTGCAAATCCAGATATGGTAGGACATACAGGAGTTTATGATGCTGCAGTTTCTGCAATTAATGCTGTAGATGAATGCCTTGGCAAGATAGTTAAAAAGGTTCTTGATAAGAATGGTGCTGTTTATATTACAGCCGATCATGGGAATGCTGAACAGATGATAGATTATGAAACAGGAGAACCTTACACGGCTCATACTACAAATAAGGTACCTTTTATAGTGATTGGTGAAGGAGATGTCAAATTAAGGGATGGAGGAAGACTCTGTGATATTTCGCCTACTATTTTAAAGTGTATGGGTCTTGAAATTCCAAAGGAAATGACAGGAGAACCAATTATATTATAGGAGGAGAAAAAAAGTGAAAAAATATGTTGAGATTATCGATGTATTTGCAAGAGAGGTTTTGGACTCGAGATCAAACCCAACGGTTGAAGTTGAAGTAGAACTTGAAGATGGAACTATTGAAAGAGCCATTGTTCCATCAGGAGCATCAACTGGTGAATTTGAAGCTGTAGAATTAAGAGATAATGACAAAAGTAGATATTTAGGTAAGGGCGTTTTAAAAGCAGTACAAAATGTAAATGAAGTAATTAGTACAGAACTTATAGGTATGAATGCATTAAATCAGATAGAAATCGATAGGACTTTGATAGAACTCGATGGAACAGATAATAAAGGCAACCTTGGAGCTAATGCAATACTCGGTGTCTCGCTTGCAGTTGCAAGAGCAGCTGCAAAAACTTTGGGACTTCCCCTTTATAGATATATTGGGGGAGTAAATTCAAATATTCTTCCTGTACCTATGATGAACATTTTAAATGGTGGTAAGCATGCAGATAATAACGTTGATATTCAGGAATTTATGATTATGCCAATAGGTGCGGAAAGTTTTTCTCATGCTCTTAGAATGTGTTCTGAAGTATATCACACATTAAAAAAAGTTCTAAATACTAAAGGGTATAATACATCTATTGGTGATGAAGGAGGCTTTGCTCCAAACCTTAAATATAATGAAGAAGCTATCGAGATAATATTAGAATCGATAGAAAAGGCAGGTTATAAAAGCGGCATAGATATATCTATAGCAATTGATGCTGCGGCTTCTGAGCTTTTTAGAAAAGAAGACAATAAATATCATCTCGAAGGAGAAGGTAAAATTCTTTCATCATTAGAGATGATAGATTTTTATGAGTCTTTAATAAATAAATATCCTATAATATCTCTTGAAGATGGGTTATCTGAAAATGATTGGGACGGATGGAAAGCATTAACCCAAAGACTTGGCAAAAAGGTTCAGCTCGTTGGAGATGATTTGTTTGTTACTAATACAAATCGTCTTTTAAAGGGAATAGAAATGGGAATAACTAACTCCATCCTTATAAAACTTAATCAAATAGGTACATTAACTGAAACGATTGAAGCTATTGAAATGGCAAAATCTGCTGGATATACTGCAGTAGTATCTCATCGCTCTGGAGAAACAGAAGATACAACTATTGCAGATTTGGTTGTCGCTATGAATACAGGTCAAATTAAAACAGGAGCACCTGCAAGAACAGACAGAGTAGCAAAATACAATCAGCTTTTAAGAATAGAAGATGAATTAGGAAATACTGCAAAATATATGGGCAAAAAAGTATTTTATAACCTTAAATAAGAATAAGAAAATTTATTATGAAAATAATGGGGGTATTCCTCCATTATTTTCATAATATGGATATCATATCGAAAATAATAATATAGTGTAAAGCTATAATTAAAATTGATTGTATTTATTATTTTAATGTGTTAAAATATGTATGTCTTAAAATAAAGATGGAGGTGTTTTATATGAAAACAGTTTTTATAATTTTTCACATTTTAATTTGTCTTGCAATTATTTTTGTTGTTTTACTTCAGCCAGCAAAAGTTCAAGGACTTTCTTCAGCTATAGCTGGTGGAGCTGAAACTTTTTTTGGAAAAAATAAGGCAAGAACCTATGAAGGAAAGCTTTCAAAATTAACTACTGTACTAATGGTATTATTTGTTTTGACTTCTATGTTTCTTGTTTATTTATTAAACAAATAAAACTAAAGTGAGGTAAGTATAATGAGGGATTTGATACTTATTTTTGCTCCTGTAGCAGGAATTATTGGACTTGTTTTTGCTGCTCTGCTTGCTAGAAAGATTTTAAAATATGATGTTGGCACCGATAGAATGAAAGAAATTTCTAATTACATACACGAAGGTGCCATGGCATTTTTAAAAAGAGAATATAGGACATTAGTGATATTTATAGTTGTAATTTTTTTAATTTTAGGTATTTTTATAAACTGGATTACAGCTATATGTTTTGTTAATGGAGCTATATTCTCAATACTTGCTGGCTATTTTGGAATGCAGGTTGCTACAAAGGCTAACTGCAGAACTGCTAATGCAGCAAGAAATAGTCAGAATAAGGCTCTTGAAATCGCTTTTTCAAGCGGTGCTGTAATGGGAATGTCAGTTGTTGGACTTGGACTTTTAGGCGTCGGATTTTTATATTATGTAATAAGAGATGCAAATATAATAACTGGCTTTGGACTTGGTGCAAGTTCTATTGCCTTATTTGCACGTGTTGGCGGTGGAATATATACAAAGGCTGCAGATGTTGGTGCTGACCTTGTTGGAAAGGTTGAAGCTGGTATTCCAGAAGATGATCCGAGAAATCCAGCAGTTATTGCTGATAACGTTGGAGATAATGTTGGAGATGTTGCTGGTATGGGTGCAGACTTGTTTGAATCCTATGTTGGCTCTATAATTTCAACATTAACTCTTGGTGCAGTGCTGTATAAAGCAGGTGAGGGGGTAACATTTTCTTTAACTCTTGCAGCAATAGGTATTATTGCATCAATTATAGGTTCGCTTATGGTTAAAGGAAATGAAAGATCAAATCCTCAAAAAGCATTAATGAATGGAACATACATTAGTGGTTTGATTGTAATAATATCATCTGGAATTTTAAGTAAAATGATATTTAATAATTTAAATGCGTTTTATGCAGTTACAGCAGGTATTTTAGTTGGTATTATTATAGGACAATTGACTGAAATGTATACCTCAGCAGATTATAAATATGTAAAAAGAATAGCGCAGCAGTCAGAAACTGGTCCTGCTACAACTATTATTTCAGGTTTTTCTGTTGGTATGTATTCAACGGTTCTTCCTATATTCTTTATTGCAGTTGCTGTTATTATATCCTTCTTCGTAATGGGTGGAACTGAAAATGCATCTGATGTATTAAGTGGATTGTTTGGGATATCACTTGCAGCTCTTGGAATGCTTTCAACAACAGGAATGACTGTTGCAGTTGATGCTTATGGTCCTGTTGCTGATAATGCAGGTGGAATAGCAGAAATGGCAGAGCTTCCTCATGAAGTTAGAAAAATTACTGATACATTAGATTCTGTTGGAAATACAACCGCTGCAATTGGTAAAGGATTTGCTATAGGTTCAGCAGCATTAACAGCTCTTGCATTATTTGCTTCCTATTCACAGGCGGTTGGACTTAAATCAATAGATCTTTTAAGTCCACTTACTCTCGTTGGAGTATTGCTTGGTGGAGCTGTACCATATCTTTTTGCTGCTCTTGCTATGGATGCAGTTGGTAAGGCTGCAAACCATATGATTGAAGAAGTAAGAAGGCAGTTTAAAGAAATACCTGGGCTTATGGAAGGAAAAGCAAAACCTGAATATGGTAAATGCGTTGATATTTCAACAGCAGCAGCATTAAAAGAAATGGTTTTACCTGGAGTTTTAGCAGTAGTTGTTCCTATAGCTGCAGGACTTTTACTTGGTTCTGAGGCGCTAGGGGGACTTGTAGCTGGTGCTGTAGTTTCTGGAGTTCTTGTTGCTATATTTATGGCAAATTCGGGCGGTGCTTGGGATAATGCCAAAAAATATATTGAAACAGGTGAACACGGAGGAAAGGGAAGTTTTGCTCATAAAGCAGCTGTAGTTGGGGATACTGTAGGAGATCCATTTAAAGATACAGCTGGTCCTGCGATGAACATTTTAATAAAGCTTATGACAATAGTTTCTCTTGTATTTGCTCCTTTGTTTGTTAAATATGGAGGAGTATTGATAAATTTATTTAAATAAAAGAATACGATATATTATAAAGCCCGGCAATTCATAATAATGGATTACCGGGCTTTTATTTTCTTTGACATTTATTGAATTTTGAATTATTATTAGTCAAATAGGAAAAATAAGAATAATATGTTTAAAATTAATATAAAATACACATAGGAAAGATAATGCATAAACAGAGGAGGAAATATATGAGCATTATTAAAGATAAGATATTAGCTTTTATGAAGGAAGAAGCCTATAAACCAATGACAGCTGAGGAACTATCTAATATTTTTGATGTTTCTATTAAAGAGCTTAAGACTTTTTATAAACTTCTTGATGAAATGGAAGAAGAAGGTTATGTAGTTAAAACGAGAAAAAACCGCTATGGCGTTCCAGAGAAGATGAATCTTGTAGTTGGAAAGCTTCAAGGCAATCCAAAGGGGTTTGGATTTTTAATTCCTGATGATGTTAGAATTGAAGATATTTATGTATCCGGTGAAAATATGAACGGTGCTATGAATAATGACAGAGTAATAGTAAAAATATTAAAAGAAAGAACTGCAAATAAAAGGGTAGAAGGGGAAGTTATAAGAATATTAAAAAGAGCAAACAACAAAGTCGTAGGTACTTTTGAAAAGAGCCAGAATTTTGGATTTGTTGTTCCAGATGATAAAAGGATTTATCAGGATATATTCATACCAAAGGCAGCCATGAACGGAGCTAAAACAGGTCATAAGGTTGTTGTTGAAGTTACAAAATGGCCTGAGAAAAGAAGAAATCCTGAGGGAAAAATAATCGAAATACTTGGGAATAAAGATAAACCTGGAGTTGATATATTATCTATTATTAAAAAATACAATCTTCCTGAAGAATTTCCTGATGAAGTTGAAGAATATGCAAAAGGGATTTCTGAGGAAATACCGGAAAAGGAAATAAATAAAAGAAGAGATTTAAGGAATTTAAAAATAGTTACAATAGATGGTGAAGATGCAAAGGATTTAGATGATGCAGTATCTATAGAAAAGCTTCCTAATGGGAAATACAGGCTTGGTGTACATATAGCTGATGTTACCTATTATGTGAAAGAAAAATCTCCTCTTGATAAAGAAGCTTTTGAAAGAGCTACAAGCGTTTATCTTGTAGACAGGGTAATACCAATGCTTCCTAAAAAGTTATCAAATGGACTTTGTAGTTTAAATCCTAAGGTTGATAGATTAACACTATCTTGCATGATGACTATAGATTCAACTGGTAAAGTTGTTGAGCATGAGATTTTTGAAAGCATTATTAAAACAAGTGAAAGAATGACCTACACAGATGTTACTAAAATTTTAAAATACAAGGATGAAGAAACTATTAAACGATATGAATATTTATATGAAGATTTTAGGAACATGGAAGAATTATGCAAAATACTTTATAACAAGAGAATGCAAAGAGGTGCTCTGGATTTTGATTTTGAAGAATGTAAAATTATTTTAGATGAAAAGGGAAAACCTGTTGAAATTAAGCCCTATGAAAGAGAAATAGCGAACAGGATAATTGAAGAGTTTATGATTGTATGTAATGAAACTGTTGCAGAATATATGTACTGGGCAGGAATTCCTTTTATATACAGAATACATGAAAATCCCGATGAAGAAAAAATAAGAGTTTTCAGCGAATTTATATATAATCTTGGATATTATTTAAAGCCCGTAGCGGATATGCATCCAAAGGTTCTGCAGGAGGTTTTAAATGCTGCAAAGGATAAGCCAGAGCAGGTTATTATTGATACACTACTTTTAAGGTCATTAAAGCAGGCAAGGTATGCTCCAGAATGTAGCGGTCATTTTGGGCTTGCATCAAGATATTATTGCCATTTTACATCTCCAATAAGAAGATATCCTGACCTTGCTATACACAGGATTATAAAAGATTTTATAAATGGTAAAATCGATGAAAAGAAGATCAAAAAGTATACTAAATTTGTTGAAAAGGCATCTAAACAAAGTAGTGACATGGAAAGGGTAGCACAAGAGGCTGAAAGGGAAACGGATGATCTTAAGAAAGTTGAATATATGTCCGAGAGGATAGGAGAAGTATATGATGGCGTAATATCCTCAGTTACATCTTTTGGAATGTTTGTTGAGCTTCCTAATACTATTGAAGGCCTTGTACATATAAGCAATATGGATGATGATTATTATATATATGATGAAAAGCATTATACTTTAATTGGAGAAAAATTTAAAAAGGTATACAGGCTTGGAGACAAAGTAAAGGTTAAGGTTGTAAAAACTGATATAGATAGCAGAACTATTGATTTTACATTAGTTGAAGGGGAAGATAAGTAGCTTTTTAAGGGGGATGGGGTTTTGACTTTGCTTTTAAAATATGATATATTGACATTAGATATATATTTGATATAATATTATCTGCACTTTAATTGTTATGGTGATGCTATGGGAAGTGAGAGAAAAAACCTTGCAGAAAACAGAAAAGCAAGGCATGATTATTTTATTGAGGAAACCTATGAAGCTGGAATTGAGCTTTTTGGAACAGAAGTAAAATCCGTAAAGCTTGGTAAGGCAAATTTAAAAGACAGTTATGCAGAGATTAAAAACAATGAAATATTTGTATATAATATGCATATAAGTCCTTATGAAAAAGGTAATATATTTAATAGGGATCCTCTAAGACCTAAAAAGCTTTTAATGCATAAAAAAGAGATAAGAAGATTATCAGGATATGTTTCACAAAAAGGTTATACGCTTATTCCTATTGCTTTGTATCAGGTAAGGGGGCTTGTGAAAGTTGAGCTTGCCCTTGCTAAAGGTAAGAAACTCTACGATAAGAGAGAAGACATAGCAAAGCGCGATGCCCAAAGAGAAGTTGAAAAACACTTTAAAGAAAGATTTAGATAACACGGGGGCGTTTTGGCTTTCGACGGGGGTAATAGGGATTTGGGAAGCGAGTCGAGGATCCTGGTGCCTCGTTAAAAAACTGGGATTAAATATAAACGCAAACGATAATTTAGCTCTCGCTGCCTAAGCTGCAGCGCGTCAGCCTGAGAGGCCCACGGCTCAGAGTCTGGCGTCGACAGTGGGGTACCGAGCTCTACTAAGCTTTGCGTAGAGAACGGAATTGATGAAGCTACTGAACCCAAAAGCCTGTCTTTGGGCGTTTGGGAGAGGGAATGTTAAAACAAAGACTGCACTCGGAGATGCCTAAATTTCTATGCTTTCGGACAGGGGTTCAATTCCCCTCGCCTCCACCATATTTGAACGATGAAATTGATACAATGAATAAAAGCCTTGAGGAATTGGGGCTTTTTTTGCTTTTTTTGAATGGCAGCCATATCACATATAACTTTTATTTCTTTAAATTCAAGCCTTGCTCAAGAGGAGAGCCGTTCAATAAATGAAAACGTAACCTGGGGACAGAGAAAAAGATTTGTAGATGGAAAGTTGAGCCTTCCATACAAGCATTTTTTAGGATACACAAAAGGAGAGGATGGTTATCATAAAATAGTTGAGGAAGAAGCAAAAGTTGTAAGACTTATATATAAACTTTTTCTTGAAGGCAAAACTCCATTAAGCATAGCAAAGTATTTAACAGAAAATAATATTCCAACACCAACAGGTAAAAGAAAATGGCACCAGAGCACAGTCTTAAGTATCCTTAAAAATGAAAAATACAAAGGTGATGCAATACTTCAAAAAACATTTACAGTAGATTTTCTTACAAAGAAGATTAAAAAGAATGAAGGAGAAGTTCCACAGTATTATGTTGAAAATAGCCACCCTGCAATTATACCATCTGAAGTTTTTGATTTAGTGCAGATGGAGCTTAAAAATAGGAAAAAGGCAAAGGGTTATAAGACAGGAGGAAGCTGTTTTTCAGGGAAAATTATATGTGGTGAATGTGGAAGTTTTTATGGCAGAAAGGTTTGGCATTCTAATAGTAAATACAGAAGGATTATATGGCAGTGCAACTCTAAGTTTAAGAATGATAAAAAGTGCAATACACCATATCTT
>JAOADY010000152.1 GCA_026417075.1 Caloramator sp. | reverse complement strand
GGCATTGGGGATATAATATTGTTGGTATATTTGATGATGAGCTAAAGACAAGATTAAATGATGGAAATAAATATGAAGATGAACTTGTTGCAGCAACTGAAGAATATGTTGAATTTTACGAAAGTAAAGTTGATGAGCTTTATAGAAAGGATGGAATATATAATTACAGCGAGCTTGAAAGCATATTAGGCAGTTTTAATATAGATGAAGTCTTTATAACCCTTGATATAGGCAAATATAACAAAATGAAAAGTATACTTGATTTGTGCGAAAAGTATGGCGTTAGGATACAGATAATACCTGCTTATTATAAGTATATACCCTCAAAACCATATCTTGAAGAGATAGACGGGATACCTGTTATTTCAGCAAGATATATACCACTTGATTTAATTTCTAATAAAATAATTAAAAGGCTATTTGATATAATTTGTTCGTCTATTTTAATCCTATTGTTTTCACCAATTATGCTTTTAATTTCAATTATAATAAAATTTACATCCCAAGGTTCTGTTATTTTTAAACAGGAACGTGTTGGATATAATAAAAAGCCATTTATAATGTATAAGTTCCGTTCTATGAAAGTTCAGAGCAGCGAAGAAGAAAAGGTAAAATGGACGACTAAAGATGATCCAAGGAAAACGAAGTTTGGAGAGTTTATTAGAAAGACAAGTCTTGATGAACTTCCTCAGTTTTTTAATGTTTTAAAGGGAGACATGAGTATAGTTGGGCCTCGCCCTGAAAGACCATACTTTGTAGATAAATTTAAAGAAGAAATTCCTCAATATATGGTTAAACATCAGGTAAAGCCAGGAATTACAGGATGGGCACAGGTTAACGGTTTAAGAGGAGATACCTCAATTAAAAAGAGGATAGAATATGACTTATATTATATAGAAAACTGGAGCTTATTATTTGATATTAAGATTATGTTTCTTACAGTGTTTAAAGGGCTTGTGAATAAAAATGCCTATTAAAAAGTGTGATTCAGTTGAAAAGAGATAAAACAGCCAATTAGGCTGTTTTAATTATTTAGCTGATTTTCTAAAGCTTCGGCTGATAGAATATATTGGTTTATTGCTCTTTGAAGTTTTGTTTGTTGCTTTAATGCAAAACTGTGAATTAAGGCTGCAGGGTGCATATATAAATATGATTTAAGCAAAGAATATTCCTTGAAGGATATGTTAAATGCTCTGTCATATACGGCATAAGGGGTTTTGCATATAGAATAAGGTATGATATAAGCCTTGATGAGGTAATTGGTGAGGATGAAGAGGGAAGCTTATATGATATTTTAGAAGGTGATTTTAATATAGAAAAGGATTTTGAAAAAAAAGAGGATATTGGCTTTTTTAGTGCCATCCAAGTGACAAGTGACAAAGTGGAATAGGCAGGGACTTTGCTGTAGGGGAAGGGTGTTATTTTGGTGATAGGCATCGGAGAAAGGGAAAAGATAGTTTGCGATGAGAATATAAAGCTTGAATTTTCTAAAAGTCTTGAATCTTTTTTTATAAAATGTATTAAATTTAAATAGTAGAATAAAAAAATAAAATTTGGTAATATAATATTAAGGAAACAGGAGGGATACTATGTTAAAAAATCAAAAGAATGAAGAAGTGATAAATATTCAAATAGATAATACTGAAATAGCTTATGATGAAAACTTTTTAATTCCTCCTAAATTTGACTTTGTGTTTAAACATATATTTGGAGATGTAAAACATAAAAGAGCATTAATATCATTTTTAAATTCTGTTTTAGAGATTCCAAAGGAAGATTTAGAAGGATTGGAAATATTAAATCCTGAGCTTACAAAGAGTTTTAAAGAAGATAAAAAAGGAATACTCGATGTAAGAGTAAGAACAAAAGATAAAAAGGAAATAGATATAGAAGTGCAGATACTGCAAAGCAGTTTTATGCCTGAGAGAACTCTATTTTACTGGGGCAAGATGTTTACTCAGCAAATAGAAGCAGGGCAGGACTATACGAAGCTTAATAAGTGCATAACAATAAATATAGTAGATTTTAATGTTACACCAATTAAGAGGTTAAGTTCAACATATCATATATTCGAAGATGAAACAAAGTTTAAGCTTACAGATGCATTAGAGATACACTTTTTAGAGCTTAAAAAGCTATACGATAAAGAAGTCCCAAGGGATGAAAATGATCCTCTTGTAATGTGGATGGAATTTATAGATGGGAATAGGGAGGTGATTGATATGCTTTCAAAGAAAAATGAAGACATCAATTATGCATACGATATCCTAAAGATAATAAGCAAGAGTAAAGAAGCAAGAATGGCATATGAATCAGAGATGGCTGCATTGAGAGATGAGAAAACAAGATTAATCGAAGCCGAGGAAAAAGGGAAAAATGAAGGGAGAATTGAAGGAAAAAGAGAAGTAGCTGAAAGAATGTTAAAAAAAGGTTTAAATGTTCAAACAGTTGCTGAATTAGTTGACATTTCAATAGAAGAAGTTGAAGAGATAATAAAGAAGTTAATACAATAAAAATTATTTAGGAGGACGTAAAAATAAACGGCGTCCTCATTTTTATGTGCGCCCGGCATGGGCGTAATCTTGTCGGTGAAAGTCCGATACGGGGGTTGATAGTGCCAACCGTTAGCTTAAGACAAGGGTGTCCATCGCCAGGTGGAATCTGAAGGAAGTCGGCGGCAAAGCTCTGGTCTGATCGCTCAAGCTCACATTCAAAGAGATTCCTTAAGGGATTTAATGGATATCTTCATACAGACGGCTATAAAGGATATCATAGCCTTCCTCCCAATATTATAATAGTTGGGTGTTTTGCTCACCTTAGGCGAAAATTTGATGAGTGCCTAAAATCCTTAAGCAAATAAGAACAGGTTGAATCTAAAGCATGGGAAGGCTTAGAGTTCTGCAACCGTTTATTTGAGGTTGAGAGGAACCTTACAGATTGTACAAAAGAAGAGAGATATAAAAAGCGTCTTGAGCTATCAAACCCCATTCTTGATGCCTTTATAGATTTTAAAAATAATCCAGAATTATTAATGGACTTATTACCTTGGTCAAATAATCTTCCCGAAAATTGCAGACAATTAAATAAAAATATTGAAAGCTCAACTCTATAAAGAGATGGGCTTTTTTCATGTTTTTTAAATTCAAGGTGTTAACAGTTTGACGCTTACTGAGTGGTAAAATGTAGAGGAGAGATTTGGAAATTTTAGCGGATACAATTTTTTTCTATTAAAATATATGCCTTGGTAAAATAGCTTTCTTATGAATTAAAACTTGAAAGTAAAATATTCATGAATAAAGGATAAAAAATCTAGTAGAAAGATTATGGCTTACTCTACTGGATTTTTTTATTCTTGCCTATTTTCAACTTTTTTAAGCTAAATATCAACTTTCCTGAAGCTAATATTAGTTTTTTTATGTTTTTCTAAAAGGAAAAATTTAATTTTGTTTGAGATTTGATTTTTGGCTAATTATAGTCCAAGCCATATAATGACCTTAGTACCGGTACAAATAATATTTCGGAGGGGTAATATGAGGGAAAAGGTTATAATGGCAAGGAGTGATGAGAATATGAGGCTTGAAATTTTAAGAAGCTTTGAACCTCTAATTAAAAAATGTATTAAGCTTTATGTAAAGGATAGGGAATACTTTGAAGATGCAATGCAGGAAGGATATAAAATTGTTTTAGGGTGCATATATAAATATGATTTAAGCAAAGAATATCCCTTTGAAGGATATGTTAAATGCTCTGTTATATACGGCATAAGGGGTTTTGCATATAGAATAAGGTATAATATAAGCCTTGATGAGGGAATTGGTGAGGATGAAGAGGGAAGCTTATATGATATTTTAGAAGGTGATTATAGTATAGAAAAGGATTTTGAAAAAAAAGAGGATATTAAAAGGCTAAAGGAAGCAATAAGAAAACTTCCGGAAAAGCAAAGGAAAATTTTATACGAGATATATTTTAAAAATATGAGTATGGTAGATATTTGCAGAGGCAGAAGATGCCATTATATGAGTGTTGTTAGGATGAAAGAGAGGGCTTTAAAAAATCTTAGAGATGATATAAAAATTTAAAATTTCTATTGATATAGAACATATGTTCGTAGTATAATAAATGTAAACAAATGGGATTGTGTTAAGTAAATATGAAAAAATAGCGTAGCTAGACGTATAATTACTCAAAATTACTTAGGTTTTTACTAAATTCTAAAAAATAGTTTTTAATAAATAGGAAATTTATAAAAAATAGGCATGCCGAAGGCACCTAC
>JAOADY010000144.1 GCA_026417075.1 Caloramator sp. | reverse complement strand
AGATGTGTATAAGAGACAGCCTTACTACTGTAGATTCACTAACTCCTACTGTATTTCCAAGCTTAGCAGCTGTCATAAATGCAGCTTTATCATAATGTTTTAAAATATACTCTGCAATCAGCTTTTGTCCCTTGCTCATCCTTGGAAATCTCATCTGAATAAGCTTCATCAGATCATATTTGTTGTCGTCCATACTTTCACACCCCAAAATAAAAATAAAGAATTCTGCAAGTTTTTATTTGATATATTTCATTTGACAGCTTTATTTTAACACTTTTTTCACAATTTTGCAATATTACATTCATTTTTATTTTTGATGTGATGCTTCTGCATCATATATTGAAATAACATCTTTACCATTTTTTCTAGTCAATCCAAATATCAATCCTCTTTGTTTTAGATTTTTATTTAAAAAATCTACAACCTTATACATATTTTCATATTCACTAAATTCCATAAGAGCTATTAAATTAAGATTTTCATGATTCTTTTCCATATTATACCTCCATTTTAAACCAATTAGAAACCTCATTAATTATTTTAAAATTAGTCAAATCATAATGAAGAGGAGTTATTGTTATAAATCCTCTTTTTATATTATAAACATCAGTATTTTCATCATCAATATCCCTTGGCATGCCTTGAAGTTTATATCCAAGCGTTCCATCTTCACCAGGCGATTCAATATAACAGTTTTGATATATTCTATTACCCAGTTGGCAAACTTTTATACCTTTAATTTCATTTTTCTCAATTGGAGGAACATTTATGTTGAGTACAACATCTTCCATGTCATTTAAAGAGTATTTTAAAATCTTACTTGTATATTCTGCAGCTATTTTAAAATTTTCTTCCCTAAAATTAAATCCTTTTGCTTCATCATAACCCAAGGATACCGCCATAGAAGGTATTTTATATATAGCACCTTCGATAGCTGCAGATACTGTTCCAGAATAAATTACATCCGTTCCAAGATTATAGCCTAAATTTATTCCTGATATTATTTTATCAAATTTATAAGATACAATTTTTTCTATTGCAATCTTAACACAATCCGCAGGAGTACCATCAACGCTAAAGGCCTTTGATTTAACACCATCTATTTTAACTTCCTTTATAACTATTGGTCTGTGAAGAGTAACTGAATGACCACAGGCGCTTTTCTGCTCGCTTGGGGCTACTACTATAACTTCATTTTCCTTTTCAATCTCCTTAATTAGCTCATGGAACCCTGATGAGTTTATTCCATCATCATTAGTAATAAGAATTCTCATATTCTAACGTCCAATCTTATCAATATTTATATTATATATTTAGTTTTAATTTAACATACTACATATATGGCTAATGTATACTGGAAGGGTGCAAAAGATGGTTCAAATCTACGATGCAGGAAGCGGAAGTCTTGTCGGAGGTACTGTTATTGGTATTATAAGGACTGAAACTTTAGATTTTTATTACAATATAATACCTATTGAATTTTTTAAGACCCCTTACTTTGAAGAAAAAAAATATAAGGATTATTGTATTAAAATAATCGAAGAGGGATTGATTAATTTAAAAGTCTCAATGGCCGAAGACATAGAAATATGTCAGGGTTATATATTCGATAAAGCAAGAAATTATTTAAAAGAAAAGGGATATAAAGTCTTAAACGTTAAAATTTCTGAACCTCTTCAAAGCATAATTGAAGAAACCTTTATCGACTATGCAATAGGTCTTGGAATACCCCTAGATTATCTTCAATATACCAAATACCCTTTCCATTTTCACAGGCTTTTAAAATGGGTTTTAGCAGATTTTAAAACAAGATCTGAAATATGTAAAACCGGTTGGAGCAGCTACAAAAAATACAGCTCTATTAAAACAGAGCATTACACCGATTATCTTTATAATTCAAATTTTAGATGTTTAAAATGCGGTGATATCATAAACACACCCTGCAAAGTTTCTGTAGTTAAATTCGTAACAAACAAGGAGTATCTTATATATCTTCACGAGAAGTGCTATTCTTCTCAACAACAATAACCGATGGGGAACTGCTGGTGCGATTTATAAAACCTATTTCCATAATAGCATAGTCTTTGGGATTTAAAGACTTTAAATAATTTAATATTTCCTCCCTTTCCCTCATACCCTCCTCATGGGGATAAGCAACTATTGTTATTATTCCACCTACCATTAATAAATTTAATCCCTTTTGAATAGCTGTAATGGTAGTCTCTGGTTTTGTTAAGATATTTATATCCCCCTTTGGAAGATATCCAAGGTTGAACATTATTGCCTTTACTTTTTTATTTACATACTTATCCATGTTTTCATGGCCGTCATTTATAGCTATTACATTACTTATATTTAACTTATTAGCAGTTTCTTTAAAATTATCTACAGCAATTTTTTGTATATCAAAGGAATAAACAATACCTCTTTTTAATAGATTGCTTAAAAATATAGTATCCTTTCCATTGCCAAGGGTAGCATCTATAGCATAATCATATTCACATACCTTTTTTTCAACAAAGGATTGAGCCATTTGAGTAGCTTTTATTACAATGCTGAACATCTTATACCTCCTTTGGTATAGTAATATAAACCTTTGTGCCTCCTTCTATTTCGCTTTCAATTTTAAAATCATAATTAGTATTATACAGTATTTCTAACCTATTCTTTATATTTTTAAGACCAAAGGATTCCATTAAAGCAACCTTTTCAAATTCTTCCCTCGACATTCCAACCCCCGTGTCAGAAATTATAAATTCAATCTTATCCTTATTGTCAAAAGCCTTAATGTATATATATCCTCCAATTGGTTTTGGATAAAGCCCATGTTTTATAGAATTTTCAATCAAAGGCTGAAAAATAAGAAGTGGAATTCTAATATTCATTATATCTTCAGGTATATCAATATTAAGTTCAGCCATATTTTTATATATCATATTCTCTAATGAAAAATATAATTCTAAAAGACTTATTTCTTCATCTAATGTAACAATTCCTTCTTTTATGTTTAAAATATATTTTAAATATGCGTTAAGCTTTGTTAAAAGCTCCCTCGCCATTATAGAATCCTTAGGACATAGATTGGAGGCTTCATTTAATGATTCAAAAATGAAATTTGAATATATTCTGTCTTTAATAAATTTAAAGTATATATTAAAATCATTAATTCTTTTTCTTTTTATTATTTCTTTAAAAAAGTAATTTTTACATATAAACTTTTTATATTTATCCTTTATAAGCTTTATTATATAATAAACTTTATTTATCAAAATATCACCCCCAAATCCCTCTCTTTAATATATAGTTTAAATTTAAATATTTAATTACAAAATTCAGGGGTAAATTTATATATATATATATATATATATCAGGCTGTTGACAAACAAATTTTGTCAGCAGCTTTTTTTGCGTAGCAAAAAGGATTTTAAAAATTTATGTAGAATTATATATATAGAAATAAATTTTGGAGGTATCCCATGA
>JAOADY010000019.1 GCA_026417075.1 Caloramator sp. | reverse complement strand
CTGTTATGGTTCACAGAACTATATTTGGAAGCATAGAAAGATTTATAGGAATAC
Organism: Caloramator sp.; assembly: GCA_026417075.1. Lineage (GTDB taxonomy): Bacteria > Bacillota > Clostridia > Clostridiales > Caloramatoraceae > Caloramator_B. The sequence goes on along the minus strand of JAOADY010000019.1, from coordinate 21,275 downwards.
TTATTGAGCAGTATGCAGGAGCATTTCCAACATGGCTCTCGCCAGTTCAGGTTAAGATACTTCCTGTAACTGATAGGGCAAATGAATATGCAAAACAGCTTGAAGGAAAACTTAAGGATATGGATATTAGAGTTGAACTTGACCTTAGAAATGAAAAGATAGGTTATAAGATTAGAGAAGCTCAGCTTGAGAAGACTCCTTATATGCTAACACTTGGTGATAAGGAAGTTGAAGCAGGAAACATATCTGTAAGGTCAAGAAAAGAAGGAGATTTAGGCAGTATGGAATTTGATGCCTTTTTAGCGAAGATAAAAGAAGAAATAGATAAAAAAATAAGCAGTATTTAGTAATATTGACTTGACAGGCTGTATTATGTATGATATAGTATCAATGTTAAGAAGAAGCCATCCGCTTCTCACCTTACAGCACTAGCTCGTAAGGTTTACAAAGGTTTATTTTTAGAGTTTTTGCGGATGGAGTATGTCCATCCGCTTTTTATATGCCTTTGTTCCATAATTCTAGGAGGTGAATGTTATTAGTAAACAACATTTGATTAACGAAGAAATTCGTGAAAGGGAAATAAGGGTAGTGGACAGCGAAGGCGGCCAGCTCGGCATTATGTCATCTAAAGAAGCCCTTCAAATTGCAGAATCAAGACAGCTTGACCTTGTTATGATAGCACCTCAGGCAAAACCGCCTGTATGCAAAATAATGGACTATGGAAAATTCGTTTACGAACTTCAGAAGAAAGAAAAGGAAGCTAAAAAGAAGCAGAAGGTTATTAATGTAAAGGAAGTACGATTAAGTCCAGTAATTGAAGAGCATGATATTAATGTTAAGGCAAGAAATGCAGAAAAGTTTTTAAAAGATGGAGATAAGGTCAAGGTAACTGTTAGATTCCGCGGTAGAGAAGCAGATTATACTCACTTTGGAGAGAAAATTCTTCATGATTTTGCAAAGAAACTTGAAGAAGTGAGTTTAATAGAAAAAGAACCAAAACTTGAAGGAAGAAATATGATAATGATTTTAAGTCCAAAGAAGTAATGGATTAAGAGAGGAGGAAATATTATGCCAAAAATGAAATCCCATAAGGGTGCAGCTAAAAGATATAGAAAGACTGCAAGTGGTAAATTCAAGAGAGCTCATGCTTATCATAGTCACATATTAACAAAGAAGAGCTCAAAGAGAAAGAGAAATTTAAGAAAAGGTGCTTATGTAAATACAGTAGAAGCAAGCAAGATAAGGAAGTTATTGCCTTATCTATAATAAGTAAGAGAAGGAGGGAATATTATGGCAAGAGTAAAAAGAGCAGTTCATGCACATAAAAAACGCAGAAAGATAATGAAACTTGCAAAAGGATACTATGGTGGAAAGAGCAAGCTCTACAGAATCGCAAAGGAAGCGGTAATGAGAGCATTAAATAATGCATATAAGGGAAGAAAGCTTAAAAAGAGAGATTATAGAAAGCTTTGGATAGCAAGAATAAATGCTGCAGCGAGAGCAAATGGTCTTTCATATTCTAAGCTTATAAATGGACTTAAGCTTGCAGGGGTTGATATCAATAGAAAGATGCTTGCAGATATAGCTGTTAACGATGAAGCAGCATTTACTGAACTTGTTAATATAGCAAAGGAAAAACTTAATGCATAAGTAATAAATATCGAGGCCTGTTATTTCAGGTCTCTTTGCTTTGTGTACATAAAATGATAAAATATAACCTAGGCAATTTTTTAGGAGGTAATAATATGCTTATAAAGGAAGAGGCAGGCAAATTAAAGTTTATAAAGCTTGAACCTGTCCAGATACTTGCGCTAGGATTTGCAGCAGTAATATTAATAGGAGCTATTTTATTAAGTTTGCCTATATCTTCAGTAGAAGGCAAATTTACTCCTTTTATTGACTGCCTTTTTACATCCACCTCTGCTGTATGCGTTACGGGGCTTGTGACTTTAGATACGGGAACATATTGGTCAACCTTTGGACAGATAATAATAATGATATTAATAGAAACAGGCGGACTTGGATTTATGACCTTTGCGACTTTTTTTGCAGTATTGCTTGGAAGAAGAATATCCCTAAGAGAGAGGCTAATAATGCAAGAGGCATATAATGCCTTTAACATACAGGGAATGGTAAAACTTATGCTGTATGTTATGGGTATAACCTTTGCAATTGAAGGTGTTGGGGCGATAATACTTATGACTCAGTTTATACCTCAATATGGTCTTTCAAAGGGCATTTATTATGGTATATTTCATTCTGTTTCAGCCTTTTGTAATGCAGGATTTGACCTTATAGGTGGTTTTAAGAGCTTAACGCCCTATGCCGAAAATATAACTATAAATTTAACTATTTGTGCTTTAATTGTAATTGGAGGTATAGGTTTTGCAGTTATTACAGAAGTTATAAATAACAGAGGATTAAAAAGGCTTTCTCTTCATACTAAAGTAGTGCTTACAACTACAGCACTTCTTATAGTATCTGGAGCAGTATTGTTTTTCCTGTTTGAATATTCTAATCCTAAAACTATGGGAGCTTTAAGCTTTAAAGGTAAAATACTTGCAAGTATTTTTGCATCGGTAACGCCGAGAACAGCAGGATTTAACACTATATCAACTTCAGATATGACAACGGCAGGAAAGTTTTTAACCATAATACTTATGTTTATTGGAGCATCTCCAGGTTCAACAGGAGGAGGAATAAAAACATCAACCTTTACACTTCTTTTTATGACAGTTATTTCGGTAATAAGAGGGCGTGAGGATACTGAAATATTTAAAAAGAGAATAGGACGTTCCCTTGTATACAGAGCGCTTGCAATAATAATTATTGCTTTTGGACTTGTGATTTTAACAACGATGATTCTTTCGATAACTCAAGATGGAGATTTTGTTGAATTCCTATACGAATCAACATCAGCCTTTGGCACAGTAGGGCTTTCTCTTGGACTAACCACAAGGCTTAATATTATAGGAAAGATAATAATAATACTTACTATGTATTCAGGAAGGGTAGGACCTTTGACATTAACCCTTGCCTTTGCAAGAAAAGCTCAGATTACAAATTCAAATATAAAATATCCGGAAGATAAGCTTCTTGTTGGATAAAGGAGGATTTATATGTCATTGAAACAATTTGTTGTAATAGGTCTTGGAAGATTTGGTTCAAGTATTGCACAGACTCTTTATTCCCTTGGAAATGAAGTTCTTGCAATAGATACCGATGAGGAAACTGTTCAGAGCATATCAAACAGCGTAACTCATGCTGTTCAGGCAGATGCTACTGACGAGGCAACCCTACGTTCCCTTGGGATTAGAAATTTTGATGTTGCAGTTGTTACAATAGGTTCTGACATACAGTCGAGCATAATGATAACCCTTCTTTGTAAAGAACTTGGGGTAAAATATGTTATAGCAAAGGCTCATAATGAAATGCATGCTAAGGTTTTATATAAAATAGGTGCAGATAGAGTTGTTTTCCCAGAAAGAGATATGGGAGTGAGGGTTGCCCATAACCTATGTGCATCTAATATACTCGATTATATTGAACTATCACCGGATTATAGCATTATGGAAATTGAGGCGATTAGCGAATGGGAAGAAAAATCCTTAAGAGAACTTAGTATGAGAAGCAGATATGGTATAAATGTTATGGCAATTAAAAGAAATAACGATATAAACATATCTCCAACGGCAGATGATGTTATAAAACACGGGGATGTGCTTGTTGTAATAGGCGGTACAGAAGAGCTTAAAGTGCTTGAGCACACAAAATAGGGTGTTAATATGTTATCAAGAGAAAATAAACTTATTAAGGATTCAATAAAACTTAAACAGAAAAAATTCAGAGATAAAGAAGGACTTTTTTTAATTGAAGGAATAAGGTTTATTGAAGAAGCTGTTTTGGATAATAGTTTAAAATATTTATTATACAGCAAAAAAATATTTCAAACTAAAGGCTGTGAGAGGATTTTAAATTCAAATATAGAAAAATATGAAGTATCCGATGATATAATAAAGGAGCTTAGTGATACTGAAAATCCTCAGGGAGCGGTAGGGGTATCTATTAAAAAAATTTGGAGTATGGATGATATAAAAAAGGATTTTATAATAATTGCTGATGGAATACAGGATCCTGGAAACCTTGGGACTATAATTAGAACTTGTGATGCAGCAGGAGCAGGAGGAGTAATTATATTAAAGGGAAGTGTTGATGTTTATAATAGTAAAACTCTACGCTCAACAATGGGTTCTATATTTCATATACCTATACTATTCTATGATGATTTTGAAAAGTTATCACAGGATGTAAAAAGCAAAGGATATAAAATATACGCTGCAAGCCTTGAAACTCAAAAATATATATATGATATTGATTTTAAGAAAAAATCTGCTATCATTATAGGAAATGAAGCAAATGGGATACCTGAAAATCATCTTGATTATGTAGATGAAAAAATAAAAATTCCAATGCTCGGAAGTGCAGAATCATTAAATGCTTCTATTGCTGCAGGAGTTATAATATATGAAGTTGTAAGGCAAAGAATTTCTGTGATATAATATTTAAGAGATTTTTTGAAAATTAATATTGATAATGCTATGAAAGAGGCAAGTAAAATGATGCTGTATACAGGGAGGAAAGGTCATGGATTGAGAGCCTTTCTATATAAAGGTCATTTGAAGTTTCCCTCTGGAGCTTCTTTGCTGAAACAAAGTAGGCAAAGACGGAATTCCGTTACATAATCAAGTGGGCTTTTGCCAATTAGGGTGGTACCGCGAAGATAACCTTCGTCCCTTTGTGGATGAAGGTTTTACTTTTTGTATATTTTACTGAAAGGAGAGGTTAATGTGAAACAACAGCTTGAAAATATTAAAGCTGAAGCTATTGAAGAAATAAGAAAAGCAAAGGATAGTTTAAAGCTTGATGAAGTGAGAGTAAAATTCCTTGGGAAAAAAGGAGCATTAACAGGAATATTAAGGAGCATGGGGGGATTATCTCCAGAGGAGAGACCAATTATCGGAAAACTTGCCAATGAGATAAGAGAAGATATAGAGTGCGCTCTTGAAGAAGCGTTAAAACAGGTAAAGGAAAAGGAAAAGATGGCAAGGCTCTCTTTAGAGTCAATAGATATTACTATGCCTGGAAGAAACAGGGATATAGGAAACCTTCATCCAATTACAAAGGTTTTAGATGAGATTAAAGAAATATTCTTTGGAATGGGATTTTCAATTGCAGAAGGACCGGAAGTGGAACTCGACTATTATAATTTTGAAGCCTTGAATATTCCAAAGAACCACCCTGCAAGGGATGAGCAGGATACTTTTTATATAAGCGATTCAGTTGTTTTAAGGACTCAAACATCCCCAGTTCAAATTAGAACTATGGAAAAGATAAAACCTCCAATAAGAATTATAGCACCAGGAAGAGTATACAGATCCGATGCAGTAGATGCCACACACTCACCAACATTCCATCAAATAGAGGGACTTGTTGTTGATAAGGGTATAACTATGGCAAATCTTTATGGAACTCTTGATACCTTTGCAAAGAAATTCTTTGGTGAAAAGACAAGAACAAGATTTAGACCACATCATTTCCCATTTACAGAGCCATCTGCAGAGATGGATATATCCTGTCATGTATGCGATGGAAAGGGTTGCAGAGTATGTAAAGGAAGCGGTTGGATTGAAATATTAGGCTCTGGAATGGTTCACCCTGATGTTTTAAGAAAGGGAAGAATAGATCCTGAAGTATATAGTGGATTTGCCTTTGGATTAGGACTTGAAAGAATAGTTATGAAAAAGTTTGAGATAGATGATATAAGGCTTTTCTATGAAAATGATGTTAGATTCTTAAAACAATTTTAAGGAGGGTTAGGTATGAAGGTACCATATAAATGGCTGTGTGAATATGTAAATTTAGATAAAAATATAAATGAAGTTGCTGATGCGCTTACTATATCAGGTTCAAAGGTTGAGGAAGTTATTGAATTTGGAAAGGAAATAGATAAAGTAGTAACAGGAAAAATAATTAAAACTGAAAAGCACCCCGATGCAGACAAACTTACTATTTGTAAGGTTGATGTTAAGGATGAAGTGATTCAGATTGTAACTGGAGCTTCTAATATAAAGGAAGGTGATATAGTTCCCGTAGCACTCCACGGTTCAAGTCTTCCAGGAGGAGTTAAAATAAAGAGGGGTAAATTAAGAGGAGTAGAATCAAATGGAATGCTATGTTCTGAAGTGGAGCTTGGAATTGCAAATGAAAACTCAGTTCATGGGATTATGATACTTAAAGAGGATACTCCAATAGGTGAGGATATAAAAAAAATACTCGGACTTGAAGGTGGAATTATTGATTTTGAAATAACTTCAAACAGGGCAGATTGCTTTAGTGTATATGGGATTGCAAGGGAGGCAGCTGCAACCTTTGATAAGGAACTTAAAAAAATTGAAACATCATTTAATGAAACAGATGAAAGTATTAATGATTATCTTTCAGTTGAAGTGAAAAGTAGTCTTTGCAGAAGATATGCTGCTAGAATGATTAAGGATGTAAAGATAGGACCATCGCCAGAGTGGATGCAGGAAAAATTAAGACAGTGCGATATAAGACCTATAAACAACATAGTAGATATTACTAACTATGTAATGCTTGAGCTTGGTCAGCCAATGCATGCCTTTGATTATAGATATATAAAAGGTAAAAAGATAATAGTTAGGACTGCACAGGATGATGAAAAGTTTAAGACCCTAGATGGAGTTGAAAGAAATCTTAATTCTTCAATGCTTGTTATAGCAGATGGTGAAAGACCTATAGGAATCGCAGGTGTTATGGGAGGAGAAAACTCTGAAATAAAGGAAGACACTACTGAGGTTATTTTCGAATGTGCAAACTTTGACGGAACAAATGTAAGGCTTACATCAAAAAAGCTTGGACTTAGAACTGATGCTTCTTCAAAATTTGAAAAGGATATAGATCCTAACTTAATAGATATTGCTTTAAACAGGGCTTGCCACCTTGTTGAACTTTTAGGTGCTGGAAAGGTAGCAAAGGGAGTTATAGATATATATGAGAACAAAGTAGTGCCCTATACTCTCGAGGTATCTCCTCAATGGATTAATAATTTTCTTGGAGTTAACATACAAAAGGAAAGAATGAAAAAAATATTGGAAAATCTTGAGATGAAGGTAAAGGGGGATGATGTATTTAAAATTGAAGTTCCAACCTTCAGACAGGATGTTAAAATAAAAGAAGATGTAGCAGAGGAGATTATAAGAATATACGGTTATGATAAAATTCCCGTAAAGAAGATATTAGGAGAAACTGTTGAAGCACAGTGGACATTAGAGCAGATGCTTATAAAAAAGGTTAAGAATGTTATGGTATTCTGCGGACTTTATGAGGCTATGACTTATTCTTTTACAAGTCCTAAAGTTTTTAGTCTTATTAATCTTCCTGAAAATCATGAGCTTAGGAATACTGTAAACATTTTAAATCCTCTTGGGGAAGATTTTAGTATTATGAAAACTACTGGAATTCCATCTATTCTTGAATGTCTCGGAAGAAACTATAAAAGGGATAACAAGGAAGCTAAGCTTTTTGAAATAACGAAGGTTTACATTCCATCGGGGAATAATCTTCCAAATGAATACGATAAACTCATTATTGGAATGTATGGAAAGGTTGACTTCTTCGACTTAAAGGGTGTTATAGAAAATCTTTTAAATATTCTTGGAATAGATAAAGCAGAATTTGAAAGGGAAGAGAATAACAGCATATTCCATCCGGGAAGAACTGCTAATTTAATAGTTAGAAAGAAAAATGCTGGCGTTTTAGGAGAAATTCACCCAGATGTTGCAGAGAATTATGAAATTGAAGACAGGGCATATATTGCTGAAATAGACTTAAAAACATTGTTTGAAGCAGCAAAGAATGAAAAACGATATAAGCCACTTCCAAAGTTCCCTGCTATTTCAAGAGACATAGCAATGCTTGTTGATGAGAATATATCCGTATCTGAACTTGAGAAGGTAATATTAAGGGAAGGAAAGGAACTTATAGAATCTGTAAAGCTTTTTGATGTTTATAAGGGTAAGCAGATTCCAGAGGGATTAAGAAGTCTTGCCTTTTCATTAACTTTTAGAGCTGAGGACAGAACTTTAAAGGATGAGGAAGTAAATAAGGTTCATGAGAGTATAATATTAAAGCTCAAAGAAAAATTTAATGCACAGCTAAGATAAAATGCATAAACCCTCAAAATTTTTAGTGAAAAATTAAAAATTAATGGTAAAATATAATTAAATGTATATAATGAAAAAATCCGTTGTTTTCAATAAATTTGAGGGGTGCTGTTATGCCTAAGAATAAAGTTGCTGTTAGAATAAATGGAGCTGAATATATATTAACCGGCGATGAGAGTGAAGCTTATTTATTTTCTATTGCTAATTATATCGATAAAAAAATAAAGGAAACTCTTTTAAATAATCCAAAGCACAGCAATTCTTCTGCTGCGGTTCTTGTTGCATTAACAGTTGCTGATGAGCTTTTCAAAATTAAAAAGGAAATAGAAAGTATTAAAAAGTCAATTAATGAACCAGAGGAAAAGCTATCTAAAATTAAGGCAGAGTATGATGAGCTCTACAATGCCTATGCAGCAATGGCGAGGGAATATGAGGAATATAAATCTTCTCAGGCAGGGGTTGCTGAAGATGTTAATGCTTTAAAAACACAATATGAGGAGCTTTATTCAAGCTATTTATTAAGGAATGAAGAATTTAACAATCTTGAAAAGGAAAACGCTTACTTGAAAGAGCAAAAGGATATTATACAAAGCGAGCTTGAAAGGTCAAGAGATGAAATAGCAAAACTTAAGGATGAACTTCTTGAAAATCAGATTGAACTTGTAAGGGTTAAAAAGGAACTTAAGGATTTACAAAACAAGAAAAGGAACATATAATAAAACGCCATGAAAAATTTTTGATTTTTCATGGCGTTTAGAAATACGTAGGATGTTTAATTCATATATATAAATAGAATAATTATAAGAGGTAATACTATGCCTCTGTATAGTCAAAAAGTGGTCAAGTCAAAGTATAAGTCCTATCATACTTTTATGTCTAAACGTATAAGCTATAAAAATAAAAAAATAAAAAACATACTTGATCACAATGAAAGAATTGTTAAGATTCAATGGGATTCCAAATCAACATATATAGATGTTTTTATAAGCATTCAAATTTATTTTATCTGCTGTATTGAAGAAAGAGATGAAATTTTAAATTATCCTGTTATGCTTGATGAGGACATCCAGTTTAGAGTTTATAAGAGTAGCTTCAAACCTCTACCTTTAGAATGTGAGTTTAAAGATTCGGAATTTGCAGCGTATATAAGAAATCTTGAGGGAAGGTATGATATCGACATTTCAGGGGATACTTTAATCATTGACGTAATCGGGTTTTTGATTATTAATATGATGGCAGAGAGGTGCATTGTATTGAAGGAGAATAAAAATATAAATATTAATGAATTAGGCTTAAAACAGGTAGCAATTAGCGGAGAAGATGCACCGAAGGATGTAAAGGGATATCTTAACAATCTTGAAGGAATTTTAAAGATTGTTTCAAAAAGAATTGATGAGCTTGAAGAAGAAAACAGTTTTTTAAAGGATGAAGTAAAAAAGCTTCAGATGGAGCTTGATAAAAGAAATATCGAGTACAATGATATTAAAAGAAAAGATGAAAGCGTAATGGGAGAATATAAAAGGCTGATAGAAAAGCTAAAGGATATGGAGGATAAGTATTTAAAAGAGCAAAAAAGAGCAAACGTTCTTGAGGTTGAAAATTCAAGAAATCTTGATGAACTTAAAAAACTAAGGAAAGAAAACAGCGACCTTTTAGCAAAGATTGAGAAGGATAAAGTAACTATTAAGGATAAGTTTAAAAGGTTTATAAGTAGCGTATAGAAGGGATATAAAAAGCTCAATGCCTTATTTCTTAAAATTCTAGAACTTTTGGTTGTTTTAACGGAGTGTTAGTTTCCAAAAGTTCTAGAATTTTTTTATATTTATTTTGGCAATAACTTCTAAAAATTACTTTATATTGTTTTTGACAGTATTATGAGCTTTATTATAATCGAAAGTGAAATAGTCTTATGAAAATTTTTAGCGTTATAAAAGTACACAACTAAAATTAGCCACAATGATGACATGGAATTAAAGAAAAGAGACTGTAATATTTGCTTTTAATGGCTGTGCAGTATTATAGGTTTTGTATTTTTTATATAAAAAATATTTACGACAACATTTATTGGTAACCTTTATTTTTCTTTTGCATATTATGTCTATATAAGCACAAGAGGTGATAAAATGGAGCCGAATTTCAAGAGTGCTGATTATAACAGCGGATGGAAACGTGTAAAAAAGGTAAACGATGAAAATAAAGAGACTGATATAAATGTAAAAATAAGCAGCTTAAAGGATGAAGTAGATAGAATTAAAGAAAAAATAGAGACATATCAAAAAACAGAGGAAGATAAAACAAGTGAAATTAAGACTAATATTTTAAATTTAAAATTAAACATAGACAGTATTTTAAAAATGCAGAGCGAAATAGAAAAAAAAATAAATTTTAACGAGCAAAGGTTAAATGAAGTAAAAAAAGCTTTAGAGAATGAAAAGCAAAGCAGCAAAATTGATGAAGTAGTAAAAAAGGTTTTGGAAATTCAAAACCAAAATGAAAATACAGATGAAATAAAAAAAGAAATAGATGAAATTAAAAAAAACTTTGAAGAGTATAAGAATATAGTAAACAATCAGTTTTTTTTAATCTCAGAAATTCTTCAGAGTATGAAGGATGGCTCAATTAGACAGCAGGATAAAAGCGCAGGGCTTTTTGCAAGTTTATTTAAAAAATCTCAATAATATATCACAGCTTTTATAGCAGACGCATAGTATAAATTAGTAATTATATTGAATGAAGTAAATTTCATAATAGGAGGGATTGTTGATGAGTGAACAAATTCAATTACCATGCGAAGCACCTTTTGAACAGCTGGATATATACGTAAAGAGAATATTGGCAAAGTATCAGGGATTAGATGAACAGATTTTATTTGGAGAAGCACTTGAAGGAACTACACCAATAGATATAAAAGAGGCTTTAAAAATATGTATTCATAACAGAGGAGGATGTTCTGTAAAATGCATAAGTGACATAAAAATAGTTGATCTTACTGCTGACGAGGAAATAATCTGCAACCATAAGGTAAAACTCATATTAAAGTTCAAAGTTGTTCTTTTTGTAACTTTTACAAATAACTGCTTTGGATGCATTGTACTTCCAGATGATGCTATGAGCACTAATGAAGATGCAATTGCATGCTTTATAACTGATATTGAGCATAAAGTTCAAACCATTGGAAATACTGAGAGTCTTGAACTTGTTGATGATGTTTGCGGAAAAGTATTTAAATGGGTTAAAAGTATTCCACTTTCAGAATTCGAAGGAGAAATTCCACCAAGTGCCTTCAGCGACCCAACACTTCAAACTCATCTTATAGTAAAATCAATAACTTCAGATTTTGATGTACTTGGTGAGTGCCATTGCGATGAAACTATAGGAACGGAAGTTCACATTTCTATATTTGCAGACCTTCTTGACAAACTTGGAGTAGATCAGGATATTCTCATTTGCGGTGTTCCCTTTGACTGCTAGTTTTAAGGTTTAGTATCGAATTAATCAAAAAATACGACTGATATAAAAGAATATTACAAAGTGGGGGATAATCCCTCACTTTTTTCTATTACAGTATATTCATTTCGATAAATTTTGACACGCTTATTTAAGCATCGAAGGATACATTATATGCCTGCATATAATTGAACTGTCGCACCATATTTTATATCCCAGCTTTTTAGCATTGAGGCAAAAGGGTACATCTTCTCCTAATTTATGATACTCATATTTAACTTTTTTACATATTTCACCTTTAATAAGATAAACAGCTCCTGTAATATCAACCTGAAATAAAGATTCTTTTGGAAAGTCAAAATAATGTACTATTTTTCCGTTTTTTATATTTAAAATATTAGGATAAACATTATTTCTATCATTATATACAAGAGCAGAAACAATATCTTTTTTATGAGACAAAAGTCTTTTTAGAGAATTCTTTGGAACTAAAATATCGCTGTCAATTGAAAATACATAATCCTCATCACAAAGACAACCTAAAAATTCATTTCTAACCTTTGCAATTCTATCATATATTTTCTTTTCAACTCTATTTTGCCTGTTATCTTCAGGCATATTAAAATTTATCTCTTTTATTATTATATTTCTATATTGCTTATTATATTTTTTCTTAAATTCAATAAGCATATCCAAAGTTTTATCTTTGCTGTCATTAACAACAAAACAAAGGGTAACTTTATCTTTAGGATAATCTATTTCATATACATGTCTTAAATAATAAGGAAGTATCCACTCCCTGTTATGGACAGGACAGCCAATCATAATCTTATACATAATTTTCTCCTTTCTAAAAGTGCTATCAAGTTGACAAGTGACAAACTCAAAAATATAGTGGGACAGTTCACAAATTTCTTCAAAATTTAAGGGACAGTTCTCAATTTTTTGCAATAGAGTTTAAAAGTTATTGAAAAAATTTACAATCGTCATGTCCCAAATAGCACATAAATAAATAGGGGACAGTTCTCAAATATATGCATTATTTTTATCAATATATTTTTATTTAAAAAACAAAATATGCAGAACTCCCTTTCAAATAAAACTGCAAAAAAAACAGAACTGTCCCTAAGTTTGTCCAGATTAAACATATATTCAATCATGATTCCTTATTAAATAGCAAAAAAATTATGAACTGTCCATCAAAACCTTAATTATTAAACTTGTTTGTAAAAGTATATATTTAGTGTATAATAAAGTTAATGTAAAATTAGGGAGAGATGTTATGGTTGAACTTTTGGCCCCTGCTGGGGATTTTGAAAGCTTAAAGGCTGCGGTATTAAACGGAGCTGATGCTGTATATATAGGAGGTAAGGAATTCTCTGCGAGGCAGTTTGCAGGTAATTTTGACAGAGATGAAATTGTAGAGGCGGTAAGATTTTGTCACGCATATAACTGTAAGGTCTATGTTACGGTAAATACTCTTTTAAGAAACGATGAGCTTTTATCTGCTCTAAATTATGCTTCCTTTTTATATGGAGCAGGAGTTGATGCTGTAATTATACAGGATATAGGTTTTTTAAAGCTTCTTCGTGAAAATCTTCCTGAGCTTGAGGTGCATGCAAGCACTCAAATGACAGTTCACAGCCTTGATGCTGTAAATCTTTTACATGACATGGGAGTTAAAAGGGTTGTTTTAGCGAGGGAGCTTTCCCTTCAGGAAATAGGATATATTACAAAAAATACAAAAGCAGAGATTGAGGTTTTCATACATGGTGCTCTTTGCATAGGCTTTTCAGGACAGTGCCTTTTTAGTAGCCTTATAGGAGGCAGAAGTGGCAATCGTGGGAGATGTGCCCAGCCCTGCAGGATGGAGTATAATTTAGATGATAAATATAGAGCATATCACCTTAGTCCAAAGGATTTATCTACTTTAAATTTTATAAATGAAATAACATCTAAAGGGGTAGCTTCTCTTAAAATAGAAGGAAGGATGAAAAGACCTGAATATGTTGCTGTTGTTGTAAATGCTTACAAAAAAGCCATTGAAGGAAATTTATCTTCAAAGGATGTTAAAAATGTAACCCAGATATTCAACAGAGGAGGTTTTACAAGCGCTTTTTTAAAGGGCAGGGAAGGCTCTGATATGATGAGCTATGAAAGACCTAAAAATTGGGGTACATACCTTGGAAAGGTAATTAAGGTATCAGGTAAGTTTGCAGATATTCTTCTTGATAATGAGCTTACTGTTGGAGATGGGATTGAAATATTTGGTAAAGAAAAAGGTGCTCCAGTTACCTCGATGAAGAATTTGGGAAAAACTGTTAAAAACGCACAAAAGGGTGATATTGTACAGGTTTTTCTCGAGGGCGCTAATAAAGGAGATATTATATATAAGTCCCTTGATGCTAAGCTTATCAGCTCTGCACTGCAGAGTTTCAAAGGTAAGAATGTTAACAAAATACCTATATATGGAAATTTTTTTGCCCGCTTAGGTTCAAATACAAAGTTTATTGTTGAGAATAAACAGGGAATTAAGGGTGAGGCAGTATGCGAGCATCCTCAAATACCAATAAAAATTCCAACAAGCAGAGAAAAAATTGAGGAATTTCTTAATAAAACCGGGGACACACCCTTTTATTTTGAAAATATAGATATAAATATGGATGAAAACATAGCTTTATCTGCATCAAGTATAAATTTTTTAAGGCGGGAGGCTATAAAAAACCTTTTAGATAATCTTCAAAATTCTAAAGATATTAAGAATATAAATTTGGTTTTGGAAAATTTTGATAAAAAAATATTTCCTAAAATAGCTGTAAAAACAGGAAGAGCAGATATTGTAAAGGCTTCTTTAGATGCAGGGTGCGATATTGTATTTTTTGGAGGAGACAGTCTTAGGATAAATCCCAATGACTTTAATGAGGCAGTAAATATTTTTAAAGAAAGCAATAAAGTATATCCCTATTATCCTGAGATTATTCTTGAAAATTTAAATGATATAAAAGAAAATGCTCTTAAAATTAAATCTTTTGGAATAAATAAGGCCCTTTGCGGAAACATGGGACTTTATTCTTTTCTTTTAAGAAACGGGTTTGATGTATATCTTGACAGGGGATTTAATATATTTAATTCTCCTGCATTAGATACTTTTCAAAACGCAGGTGGTATATTATCTTTAGAGCTTAATTTAAAACAGTTGAAGGACTTAATTAAAAAAACCAGAAAAACTACATTAGTTACTGTATATGGAAGAGCAAAGCTTATGGTAAGCAGGCAGTGCATTATAGGAAGCAGTATGGGACATGGTAAATATAATTGTCCAAATCTTTGTAAGAACTCTATTCACTATATTAAAGACAGAAAAGGTGAATATTTTCCTGTAATTACTGATTACAACTGCAAAACCCATATATATAACTCTAAAATACTTTGTATGTTAGAAAATATAAAGGATATATGCCAAATTAATGCTGATTATATAGTTCTTGATTTTTTAGATGAGTCTTACAGCGATGCATATCTTATTGTTTCAGCCTTTAAAGAGGGGATTATAAAGGCAAAGCATAATGATTTTAGTTTATCCCCTAACATGGAAAAACTTCTTCATAAATTAAAGGGAAAGATTACTAAGGGACATTTTTATAGAGGAGTAGAGTAAAGAAAGGACTGATAATATGGAGGATAAAACCCTTAGGGTTTTAGAATATGATAAGATAATCAATATGCTCTCAAAATGCGCTGTATCTAATAAGGGAAAGAAGATGTGCCTCGAACTTAAACCTTCAAGTAATATTCACGAGGTTATTGATAATCTTTCAGAAACTAAGGAAGCCTTTGATGTTGTATTAAAATGGGGTTCTCTTCCCTTAGAGGGAATCAGGGATGTTGAAGATACGGTAAGGCGCTGCCGTATGGGCTTTGTTTTAAGCCCGAGGGAGCTTTTAAATGTTTGTGATTTATTAAGATGTGCAAGAAATCTTAAAAGTTTTATGAAGGAAGGCACTAAAAAGGAATCATTTCCTATAATCTATGATATTATTGAATCCCTATTTGTAATAAAAAATCTCGAAGAAGCTATTGAAAATGCCATAGCTGGAGAAGATGAAATTCATGACAGGGCTAGCCAAAAACTTTTTACAATTAGAAAATCCATAAGGGATAAAAACTCAAGAATAAGAGAAAAGCTTCAGTCTATGGTTCAAACCTATTCAAAGTATCTTCAAGATCCTATTGTTACTATAAGAGGGGATAGATATGTAATCCCTGTTAAAGCTGAGCATAAAGGAAGCGTTCCGGGGCTTGTACATGACCAGTCCTCAAGCGGTTCAACCCTTTTTATAGAACCTATGGCTGTTGTTGAGATGAACAATGAAATAAAAGAGCTTATGCTCAAGGAAAAGGCTGAGGTAGAAAGAATTTTAGCAGAGCTCTCTGAAAAGGTTCTTCAGCATGTTGATGAAATAGAACATGACAACGAAAACATAGCTTATCTAGACTTTCTTATGGCAAAATCTAAGTTTGGTCTCGATTTAAATTGTAGCATACCTGATGTTAATGACAGGGGATATGTTAACATAAAAGCAGCAAGGCATCCTCTTATTGATAAGGAAAAGGTTGTTCCTATAGATATCAGGCTTGGGGACACTTTTAAAGCCCTAATAATAACCGGCCCTAATACAGGAGGTAAAACTGTAACTTTAAAAACAGCAGGGCTTTTAACTTTGATGGCTATGTCGGGTCTTGCAATACCAGCAAGGGACGGTTCACAAATATCTGTGTTTAAAAATATATTTGCTGATATTGGAGATGAGCAGAGCATAGAGCAGAGTTTATCTACCTTTTCCTCTCATATGACAAATATAGTTGAAATAATTAAAAGAGTTGATGATAAATCCCTTGTTCTTGTTGACGAACTTGGAGCAGGTACTGACCCTGTTGAAGGGGCAGCTCTTGCTATGTCAATACTCGAAAAGTTTTATGAAGCAGGCTCAAGGATAATCGCAACTACTCACTACAGTGAAATAAAGGTTTTCGCTATGGAGAAGGAGGGTTTTGAAAACGCAAGTGTTGAATTTGATATTGAAACTTTAAGACCTACCTACAGGCTTTTAATTGGAATTCCTGGAAAATCAAATGCCTTTGAGATATCAAAAAGGCTTGGACTTGAAAAGGCTATAATAGACAGGGCAAGAAGCTATGTGTCAAAGGATACTGTAAAGTTTGAGGATGTAATTCAATCTCTTCAGAGTAAAACTCTTCTTCTGCAAAGGGAGCTTGATGATGCGCAGAGGATAAAAAGGGAATCATTAGAGCTTAAAAAGGAGCTTTCTGAGAAAAAGTATAAAATAGACAGTCAAAGGGAAAGCTTGATAAGAAAGGCTCAGGAAGAAGCACGTCAGATAGTAAGGCAGGCAAAACTTGAGGCTGATTCAATGATAAAGGAAATTAACGATATCAGAATGAAAGCACAGGATGCAGCTTCTATTAAGGAAGCTGAGGAGATTAGAAAAAAATTAAAGCAGAAGCTTGATGATATGGATACTGCTGAGGAGGTTGTCGATGAGAGAGAAGGAATGGTTGCAGCTGAGGATGTAAAGATTGGAGATGAGGTCTTTGTAACTACTCTTTCTCAAAAAGGGGAAGTTATTTCCCTTCCAGATTCTAAAGGGGAAGTTTCTGTTCAGATTGGAATAATGAAAATAAGCGTTCCTCTCAATAAACTTTTAAAAGTTTTAAATAAAAAGAAGGAGAGCAAAAAAACAGGTACGACGAATTTAATATCACAAAAGGTTTACAGCGTTGCATCATCAATTGATTTGAGAGGACAAACTCTCGATGAGGCTTTGTATAATCTCGATAAGTATCTTGATGACGCCTTTCTTGCAGGTCTTGAAAGCGTTAGAATTATTCACGGAAAAGGCACAGGAGTTTTAAGAGAAGGAATAAAGTCTTCTTTAAAAAATCATCATTATGTTAAAAATATAAGAATTGGAGATATAAATGAAGGAGGCTCAGGAGTTACTGTTGTTGAGCTTAAAAGATAAAATTTAAAGAGGTGTTTTAATGATTTCGGGAGAAAAGATTATATTAAGGGCAGTTGAACTTGAAGATGTAAGGATTTTATCCGCTTGGCTTAACGATAGGGAAACAAATGAGTATTTGGATATAACATACCCTGCTTCTAAAAGGTTTGCCGACTCCTTTGTTTTAGACTGCGATGAAAATCAAAATAAAAAAGTTTTTATAATAGATAATTTAGATAGAAGACCTATTGGAATTTTAATTATAGATAAAATAAAGTGGGAATACAGAAACTGCGAAGTCGGAATAGTAATATATGATAAAAAGGAAAGGAATAAAGGATATGGAAAGGATGCCCTAAGGACAGCAATAGATTTTATATTCAATGAAATGAATATGCACCTTATATATCTAAATGTAGTTGAAGATAATAAGGCAGCTTTAAATCTTTACACCTCCCTTGGATTTAAAAGGGAAGGAATACTTCGTGATAGATATTTTAAATCAGGAAGATACTATAATATAATAGTTATGAGTATGATTAACTGGAGGGAAAAAAATGAAAATAGGAATATTAAGTGATATTCATGGTTATCCTGAAAAATTTGATAAAGCTTTTGAACTTTTTTATGACTGCGATATGGTTTTGTGCGCTGGAGATATACTATATCACGGCCCTAGAAATCCTATACTTCCTGGGTATAATCCTAAAGGGCTTATTGAAAAAATAATCAACAACAAAATTCCTATGCTTATTGCAAGAGGAAACTGTGATGCTGAAGTAGACCTTATGGTGCTGAATTTTCCTATGTTTTTACCAGTTGTTTTTTATGAAAAAAATGGAGTAAGGTTTATGGTTCTTCACGGGCATGATGTTGATGATGAAAAACTAAAGGAAATAGCACAGTTTTATGATATTAAGTTTATGATAACTGGGCATACTCACATAAGAAAACATGAGTGTATTAACGGAATTCACTATATTAACCCAGGAAGCGTCGGAGTTCCAAAGGGAGATGAAATACCTTCTGTTGTCATAATAGATGAAAATAAAATTCAGTTTATAAATATTGAAGATAAAAGTATAATAGAAGAGAAGGTGTTTTAATAAAGCAAAGCAAATGTTCCATAGTACAATGAGGCTTTGAATTATTTTTGCAATGCGCTTTTATACAATAGCCATGAATATTTTCTGCATAAAACTTATATATCATATTTCGCTGAATGCATATTATTACATTATATTTAATAGCTTATACTGCTTTTACCATTAAATGTTTTTAGTTTTTGTAAAATATATTTATATTTCTATACTATGTAAACATTTTTAAATATAAATATTTAAAAATGTTTAGCAAAATGTGAATTATATTAGTAATTTCAGTTTTACAAATAATTCTATTGAATTGATAGAATTTATAATTTAGAATAAGAATTTTATAATTAAGACTTTATTTATGAATATATATGATAAGGTTTTTTAAAATTTATTCTATATTTAGAAAATTATATAAAGGCATAATAGCCTAATTCATATATTTAATGGATAGTATTTGTAATTATATTCATAAAAATATATGTAAATTTATTAGTTTGACCAATAGAGGGTAAAAGGAAGGTATTTTATAAAATAATTTAATTTTGGCAATTATTTAGAATATAGCAGCTTTGTCTTACTAAATTTTTATTGAAGCCAGAAATTAAATTATTAATTATACAGGGAGGCTTTATTATGGATTATAAAGAAATATTAAAAAAAGCTAAGGAGAATCTGCAGGGAAGCTGCAGAGTATGCCCTGTTTGTAATGGAAAGGCCTGTGCCGGGGAAGTTCCAGGAATGGGAGGAACAGGGACAGGAAGTGCCTTTACTGCAAATTATGAGGCTTTAGAAAATGTTAAACTTAATATGAGGGTTATACATGATGCAAAGGATCCTGATATGTCAGCTACACTTTTTGGCAAGAAGATGAGAATACCAGTATTTGCAGCTCCTGTATCTGGTACAACCCTTAACATGGGTGGAAAATTCTCTGAAAGGGAATATATTTCATGGGTAATTAGAGGATGTCTCGATGGAGGAATATATCCAATTGTTGGAGATACTGCTGTTGATGCCTTCCTTCCAACTAACCTAGAGGAGCTTAAGGCAGCAGGCGGAGATGGAATTGCAATTATCAAACCTTGGGAGAACAAAAATGTAATAAATAAGGTTAAAATGGCAGAGGAGGCAGGAGTTTTTGCTGTTGGAATGGATATAGATGCAGCAGGACTTATAACTTTAGCTCTTCATGGAAAGCCAGTAGGACCTAAAACTGTTGATGAAATAAAGGAAATAGTAGAGAGCACAAAGCTACCTTTCATATTAAAGGGAGTAATGACCGTTGAAGATGCATACCTTGCAATTGAAACAGGAGCATCTGCAATAGTTGTATCAAACCATGGAGGAAGGGTTCTTGATCAAACTGTAGGTGTTGCAAAGGTTCTTCCAGAAATTGCAGAAAAGGTTAAAGGTAAAATAACAATTTTAGCTGATGGTGGTGTTAGAACAGGAATAGATGTTTTAAAGATGCTTGCCCTCGGAGCAGACGGCGTTTTAATCGGAAGACCATTTGTAACTGCATCCTTTGGAGGAGGAGCAGAGGGAGTTAAAACTTATATAGATAAAATTGCCAATGAGCTGAAGGTTGCTATGATACTTACAGGTTGCAAGGATATAAAGAGCATAAGCAGTAAGATACTTTATATATAAGTTTATTATATTAAAAATCGGGCATTTTGTTTAATCAACTTGCTCGATTTTGATTTTTTGTTGTAGAGGGACAGTTCTCAATTTTTTGCATATTTTGGACAAGTATATGAATATGACACACATAAAATTGCCATAAATATATGTATTACCGTTAAGAATTAAAACGATTGTTAAATAATAAAAATCAGGGACAGTTCATAAATTTTGTATATATTTTTTAATAGTTTTATTTATTGATGATACAATATCTGAATATAATCCTATATGGTACACATTGTATATTTAAACTGCACTTTCCTGTTTAAAGGTGTCGAATTCCGGAGAATATAATAGTAAGAAACAAACAGGAGGTGTAAACAATATGACAAATTTAACTTCAAAAAATAGGTCCTTAGTTCCTGAGGCAAAAGCAGGTCTTGATCAATTCAAACATGAAGTTGCAAGTGAAATTGGTGTTCAAATACCAAACAACGGATACTGGGGAAATATGACATCAAGAGATTGTGGTTCCGTTGGAGGATATATGGTAAAGAAAATGGTTGAGGCCTATGAAAGAAACCTTGCAGGAAAGTAATGGCGGCACACAATAACTACAAATAAAAGAGGGTGTCTTTTGACCCCTCTTTTATTTGTGAATTCTTTTAATATAAAAAATACTAAGGGTTATTTGTAGATAATTGAGCAAATTGCACAATTAAAATTTATTTAAATGAAATATTTATCCACAGAATATTAACTAAATAAAATGTAAAATAATAAAAAATACTATAAAACTCCTATTTTTAAGCGTACTTTAATAAACCACAAAAACTAAT
>JAOADY010000050.1 GCA_026417075.1 Caloramator sp. | reverse complement strand
AGGTGCCTTCGGCATGCCTATTTTTTATAAATTTCCTATTTATTAAAAACTATTTTTTAGAATTTAGTAAAAACCTAAGTAATTTTGAGTAATTATACGTCTAGCTACGCTATTTTTTCATATTTACTTAACACAATCTTTTCTATCATAATTATAATAAAAAAAACGAAGTTTTCTTCATAAAAAAGCATGAAATAACAAAATTCATGCATAAAATACACAAAATGCGATATAAAATTCATTTTTCAATATATTTTTTTATTCTGTAACAGTTCTTTATTTTTAAGAATAAAATATTATAGATTACTTTTTAGGAGGAAATTATGGACGATAATAATGAAAATAATTTTAGAGATTTAATAGTCGGCGTAAATACTAAGATACCTTTGTCAAATAAAAAACTTGTTACAGCCATAAACTTCGACAATGCTGCTACAACCCCACCTTTTTATTCTGTAATGCAGGAAATTAATAATTTTGCTCCATGGTATTCATCAATTCATAGAGGTACAGGTTATAAATCAAAGATTTCTTCAGATTTTTATGATAATTCAAGGAGTGAAGTTCTCAATTTTGTTGGAGCTGATTCCTATTACTATACAGCGATATATCTAAAAAATACAACTGAAGCAATAAATAAAGTATCATATAGGCTTTATAATAAAAATAAAAAATGCGTTATTCTTTCATCTTCAATGGAACATCATTCAAATGACCTCCCTTGGAGAGATAAATTTAAAGTTGACTATATAGATGTTGACAGCACAGGAAGATTATCCTTAAAGGATATGGAAAAAAAATTAAAAAAATATAATGGAGAAGTTAAACTTGTTACTATTACTGGAGCCTCAAATGTAACAGGATATATTAACCCCATTTATAAAGCTGCTCAGATAGCCCATAAATATAACGCAAAAATACTCGTTGATGCAGCACAGCTTATATCACACAGAAAAATTAGTATGGGTAACCCCTATTCAATAAACCACATTGACTTTCTTGCCTTTTCATCCCACAAAATGTATTCCCCCTTTGGAGTTGGTGTGTTAATAGGGCCAAAGGAATTTTTTGAAACTGGGGATCCAGAATACAAAGGTGGAGGAACTGTAAAAATAGTAACGAAAAATACTGTAATATATGATGAACCTCCTGAAAAAGATGAAGCCGGTACTCCAAATA
This sequence comes from Caloramator sp., assembly GCA_026417075.1. Classification (GTDB taxonomy): domain Bacteria; phylum Bacillota; class Clostridia; order Clostridiales; family Caloramatoraceae; genus Caloramator_B. Next base: position 5,580 of record JAOADY010000050.1, on the reverse strand, counting down.
TTATGGGTGTAGTAGCGCTTATAGCAGCAATTAAAACTTTAAATTCAATAGGAATTGAAAATATAGAAAACCATGAAAAACAGCTATTAAAATATACTATTGATAATATCAAAGGAATAAAGGACATTGAAATTTACTGTGATACTGAAAACATAAACGATAGGATAGGAATAATACCCTTTAATATGAAAGACATTCCTCATGATATTCTATCATCAATACTATCCTGTGAAGCAGGTATTTCTGTTAGAAGCGGCTGTTTTTGTGCTCATCCTTATGTACAAAAAATACTTAAGCTATCAGAAAAGCAAATAAAAAGCTATATAAAATACCCAGAAAGCCCACGCCCTGGAATGGTTCGTATAAGTTTTGGATTATATAATACAACCGAAGAAGTTGATGTGCTTATTGAAATGCTCAAAAAAATATCTCAAAACAAAGAAGAATATATTCAAAGATATTGTCCCGAAAGCAATTTTAAAAAACTCAACTGATAATAAAGCCTATATACTGTAATTATTTCAGTATTATAGGCTTTCATTTAATTTAAGACTATATTATTATATAAAATATCTATATCAACTGCATATCGTGTTCTTTTTATACAGTTTGCTGAAATATAATTATTTAAATCTACTAACTTTTCATGGGATGTTATAATCATTTTATTCCCCTGAAAATCTCTTATAACAAAGTAATATTTAAAATGTGTCTTAAAAATCTCATCTACTATTCCCTCAACCTTAATCATCTGAACTTCATTGATATCAAATATAAGACTACATATATCTTTAAAAAGAGGATACAATGCCACACTAAAAATCATGATAAATACAAAAAAAACAAATATTTTACTAATATCATATAAATACAATCCATAAAAAACGATAAAAACTATAGAAACAAACAATATCATTAAATCCTTTTTAAGATAATTTTTTAATTTTCTTAATGCTTCTTTCTTTTCAATATGATAATTATTTTTTTCAATATTTTTCCTTTGAAGTATTGAATCTCTATTAAAGAAAAAAGCTAAGGATATAATCATCAATATTGTACTGATTGTAACTCCATATAATTTATAATCTTCTTTATTTTCCTTTATATCCTTTGATAACCTTATTGAATATAAATTATCAACTTTTAAACCTTTACACAACTCCTTAATAACGTTATTATAAAACTTTATAACTGCATTTTCATAACCTATATTTTTAACCCAAAAACCATAGCTTAAAGTGTAATCATTATAAATAAACTTATGGTAGTCACCTATTATTGTACTTTTACAATCATTTTTCGAAAATAAAAGTATTACGCTACCTTCGTTCCCAAAACTTTGTAAAAGTCTTTCACCATATTCCTTTTCATTATATCCGAAAAGACTATCTACGGTAACAATATACATATCAATTCCAGTATTTTTTTTAAATAATCTTAAATTTTCTTCAAGCCTATTTTGCGCACTACTACTTATAATATCAGCCTTATCAATTACATAATAACCATCTTTTAAAGGCATTTTTGAAAATTCTTTTGAAGTAGTATAAGATATTATTATAAACAATATTGATAAAATAATAACAATCACAAGGCTTTTACTACTCATTTTGCTCCCCTTCTAACAAAATAAAAAGACACATAAAAGCTTTATTAGCCTTTATATGCCTCTGTTTTTTTACCTGAGAGTTTCTACATTACTGTATTGCTCCTACGGTGCCAAAACTGGTCTTTCCAGAGTTTCGTCCATTAGCGATATATTTGCCTGAAAGATTCCTTTACATTTGGCTAATGTAAATTTGCTTCTTCGGCTACCAAAGGTTATCTCTCGCTAACATCATCCGACTTTGTTAAATTTTATTCAATTCATATTTTTATTTTATAATATTATCTATAAAATTTCAATAGAAACTATTAAATATTTATTATTAAGAATATTTAAATATTCTATACTATCTATCTGACAGCTTCAAATTTACTGTTAGGCTTTTACCATCTCTTATAATCTTAACCTTCACAATATCATTTACTTTATAATTTGATTTTATTTTATTTATTTCGCTTGTGGTTTTTACAGTCTTCCCTGCAAATTCTATTATTATATCTCCGCTTTGAATACCTGCTTTTTCTGCGGGGCTGAATTCTTCAACCTGCATCACATATACTCCAACTGGAAGATTATATCTTTTTGCTAAATCATTAGTTATATCTCTACATACAATTCCTATTTTAATTAATGGCCTGCTTAATACATCTATTTTTGACTTAACTATGTTTATTGGAATTGCAAAACCTATACCTTCAACATTGTTTGCACTAATTTTAGCTGTGTTAATTCCAATAACCTGTCCTCTTGAATTTACTAATGCTCCTCCGCTGTTTCCTGGATTTATTGCAGCATCAGTTTGAATAAATGTAAGCTTTTTATTATTTACATCAATCTGCCTGTTTAGTGCACTTATAACTCCAGCGGTAACTGAACCTAAAAGATCCTTACCAAGAGGATTTCCTATTGCAACTGCTGTTTCTCCTACTTCAATAGAATCTGAATCTCCAAACTCAGCAACTCCTGGAACTTTTACATCATCAGTAATTTTTACTACTGCAATATCAAAATCGCTATCATAATTTACAACCTTTGCATTTACTTCTTTCCCATTATTAAATATTACTTTAACCTGCTGAGCTCCCTTTACAACATGATAATTTGTAACTATATAGCCATCGGTTGAAAAAATAATTCCCGAACCTACAGAATCGACTTCCTGATCATAAACATCAAAATTATCAAAATACTGAAAACTCTTAGTTGTTATACCAACAACAGCAGGACCTACCTTTTTTGCTATTTCTGGAATAGTAAGTTGCTGTGATGAAGTTGATGTAAGCATTAATTTTGAAAAGCCATTGTATATTTGATTTTCTTTACTACTTTCAGCCTTAGATTGTATATATTTATTAAACATATCAGTTTTAGGAAGAATAAAAAATCCTAATGCACCAACAATAAGCCCTCCTATAATAGAACCTGCAACAGCAGTTGCAATAAAAGATATAAAAAGTTTATTTTTAAACCTCTTTTCTTTTTTCGATGATACATTATTTGAAGTGTTATTATCGATTACACATAATCCCGTTTCTTTTTTACTTTCATATAATTCATCCATAATTTAAACCTCCTTCATTTCCATTTTCCTTTGTCTAATATAATAATACTTGTTTATTAATAAATTTTTAAGAAAATTTGTATAAATTAATAATATAAATTAAAATTTTAATTACTAAAGGCTCTATCTATAATTTCTATATAATTCCTAATTCCTTGCATTTCTAATGGAATGCTTCCATACCACGCTAAATTGTTATCTATTTTTTCACTAAAATATTTAGCTTTAAATATAATTTCCGGTCTGTATTCATAATGCATTATATCAAAGTGTCCCCATTTACCACCCCATATGAAGTTATTTTTTTCAAAAATAGATACTATTTCTTTAGGATAGGACTCTAATCTTTTTTGGCCATCTTGCCTTGATGCCCACTTCCAATAATCATTTTTATTAACCGATAAATCCACTGCTATTCCAAAAGAATGGGCGCTTAAATTATTAGTACCAGCTATATTTCTATAATTAAATGTTCCAGACAAAGGAATAACATTTCTTCTTATATTTTTATTTTTAAAAGAGATATTTCCTATCTCTTTTAAAGCATTTTCAAAATATAATGCAGCATTATTGTTTTTATTAAAATTAAATCTACCAAATGGAGTTTTTACTAAAATAAGATTTTTCTCAATTTCAGACTTAGAATTTCCATATATAGCTTTAAAAAAACTATAGCATCTTGCCCTTCCTGGATCAAAATCTTCCCTCATAATTTTATTCTCTGTATTAAGAGGATATATTTGTTCCATCATATCCTGAATATCTGCGTTTAAAATCTTTTCATCATGACTTTTTTTCTTTTTATCGTCATATAATATTTTTTCTTTAGATTTCATAACAATATATATACAGTTATTATTTTTTTCAATATCTTTTATATAATCAGGATAGGATGTCATAAGACATAATATATCCCTCTTTGCAGTAATTATATAACTATCGGAATTAGAATTCTCTGTATAAGTTACTTTCAATGATGTATACTCTTTTGCCGAAGGTGATTGTATATCTTTTTTATTACCACATCCAATAAAAAGAATAATAATTAAAATAGTAGCCAACACTTTTTTCATAGCTTACTCCTTTCAAAAAAGAATTAACATTTAATTATTTCATACATTTTAAATATAATCATTACATATATATTATTTTCATATAATTTAAAATATATCGACTTTGGGGTGAAAAGATTAAATTATGATGCCAAAAAAAAATTTTTATAACCTTATCTTTGCTTCACTAATTTTAATTATATCAATAATATACTTTAATTCTAATCTCGTTTTTAAAACTAAAAACATCAGAGATGAAATAGAACATATACTAAATATCAATTTTAAAGAAAGATGCAGCTCTTTTATAACAGGTAATTATCAAAACTTAGAAAACCAATTCGACTTATCAAGCAAATATGGAAAATGGTCCTTTGAACATGAAAAAAAACGTGTAGATTTTATTAATAAATGGTGTTCATTAAGAAAAATAAAATTAGTTAATGCAGAAAGCAAAATTAAAATATTAAGCATAAAGGAAAATAAAAATTCAATTAAAGTTTATTTAAGCGATATAACAAAAATAGGATATATATATCTAAATCAAGATGAAAAGCACTTAAATGAATTTAGTTATGGCACAAAACATTCAATAACTCTTATATATAAAAACGGAAATTACTTTATTACATCAGACTGGTATAATGACCCATTAGACGACACCATACAAGAAACAGGTACACCTGCACAAAATATCATTGAAAGTGAGGCAAGTAAATATACATGGGTAAAATACGATAGAAAAAAAGCAGTTGAATATGCCGATAAATACTGCGGTGCTAACTTTTATATAGAAGATGGATATAAATATAATAAGAAGTATAGAAACTTCGCTGATTTAGGAGGAGACTGTGCAAATTTTGCCTCTCAAGTATTATCGGACAAAGAAGCTGGCGGAATAAAAATGGGAGGAGGCTGGCTTTACAGAAATGGTGAGGCAAGCGCTTCTTGGGTTAATGCCGGTTTTTTTACCTATCATATGCTATATTCAGGCAAAGCAAAACTTATTTCAAAGGGAAAATATTCTAAAGTAGTTAATTCCGTTCAATACCTATCACCCGGAGATATAATATCATACCAAAGAAAAAATGACATCGTTCATGTTTCAATAGTAACTGCCATAGATTCAATTGGCGTACCTCTCGTAAATTCTCACACAAATGACAGATACCACGTTCCTTGGGATTTAGGATGGAACAGCAATGATATTACATTTTGGTTTCTTAAAATTAACGGATAATCTATTTTAAATAAATATTTTTATACTATATGGATAAAATAAATATTAAATATGCAGAATTATAAGATTGTGTTAAGTAAATATGAAAAAATAGCGTAGCTAGACGTATAATTACTCAAAA
>JAOADY010000031.1 GCA_026417075.1 Caloramator sp. | reverse complement strand
GCATAAGCGCTGCTGCTCCAATTAGTGTTGGAATTGCTAAAAAGAAAGAAAATTCGGCAGCAACCTCTCGGGAAAGCCCTATTAAAAGTCCGCCTATAATCGTTGATGCTGAACGGGACATACCCGGCCACATAGCAAGGCATTGTATAAAACCAATTATAAAGGCATCTTTATAGGATATCTCATCAGTATCATGAACCCTTACCCTCTTTAGCCTGTTCTCTGCATATAAAAGAAGAAGTGCCCCAACTATAAGAGCCATAGCAACGGGTCTTGGATAAAAAAGATGCTCCTCTAAAAAATCGTTAAGCAAAAATCCCAAAACCATTGCAGGCAAAAATCCAACCACTACCTTCCCCCAAAGCCTATATACCTTCCCTGACTGTTTCCCATGCCCAAACTTTGGGAAAAGCTTATCCTTAAAGTAAATTATAACTGCAAGTATTGCTCCTACCTGAATAACCACATCAAAGGCATTTGCAAAACTTCCGGTAAACTTTATAAATTTGTTCGCAATAATAAGGTGCCCCGTAGATGAAACCGGCAGAAATTCTGTAAGCCCTTCAATAATTCCAAGTATTATCGCCTTTATTATCATTATTAATCCCCCTTTACATATAAAATACCATCACATATACGTATGACGTTTATCTAACACTGTTACATATACCTCCCATTCCGCTAAACTTATAAAATAGCAAAAGCTAAAAATAATTCAGCGAAATATCAGATATAAAGTGTTAGAAACATATAACATGAAAAACTTCTCCCATAAACATTTAATTTTTAAACTGCATCAACGTTACCTTTATAGAATACAACAAATATATTCTTCCTTCAACTTTATAAACACATTATTATCATATTATTAATAATTTCAAAATATATTTAAAATAAACAATATGAGGGGGGATTTTTATTAATTATTTTGAATGTGTAAATGAAATTATGATAAAAAACAAGAATACTCATACTGTAAGATGGCTCGGGGTTTTCAGCACCGTTAAAAAGCTTGTTGAAAAGCGCCTTATAAGCCCCTATAAGGAAGTTTACTTTACCGGAGAAATAGAGATAAAGGGAAGAAAAAAAGTGCAGATAAGATGCTGCACAATGGGAAATTCGGTAACAAGAGACAAAAATCTCTACTGCTTTTTCGATAAGATAACCCCAGAAAGCTTCGATTATCTGGTGTGTGTATTATTTGATAGAAATAAAGATATACAGGGCCACTATATATTCACAAAACAGGAAGTTATAAATTACTTCCCTCCTATGATAAACATCCACGGAAGAATAAAAAAAGAATACAAGGGACTTTACATACCCTTAGATGAATACATAGACGAACCCTTAGGAACTATCGTCGAAAATTCCTTTGAGAATTGGGAAAAAATAAGATAGGAAACCCTATCTTATTTTATTACCTTAACATAGCTTATCGTTCCTTCTCTCATATTTGCCCCGCTCTGTCCCTTAACTGTTGGATTAACTATAAAGTAGTATTCTCCTCCTATTTTTAAACTCTCCTTTGGTACTGCCCTTACAGTTTTATCATCCACAAATTCAAAGCTAAGAGGAAGCCTTCTACCAGTATTTGCTTCTAAAAGCTCAACGCTGTTTTCTACCGTAATTTTATTAATACTTATATTGAAATTTACTGTAAACTTCTTATTAATAGGAACATCTATTAAATCTGAAAGCTTTTTATATTCAGGATAATACATAAAATATTGCTCACTTTTTAAATCCTGAGGAACATCAACCCATCCTATGCTTGAGCCAAGTTTTATATAATTCCCCTCTTCCTTTGCCTTATCTAATATCATTTTATAAGCACTATAGTATTTCTCCTGCCTTGATAACTTTAAATCTATCTCAAACTCTCTATTCCCGAGTTTAACCTTTGCATAGCCAGTTTTATCGTGCCCTTGTCCGCTGTGTCCTGATAAAAGCTCTGCAATTAAAAGTGATGTTTTACTATCTGCATTAAAGTGAGGTGTTACCCCAACCTTATTTATTTCATTTCCAAGGGGCGATAGAAATCTTAGAACTGTAAGCTTTAAATAGCTTCCATCGGAAAGACCAAACATAGTCTGTACAAGTCCCTTACCAAAAGTTCTGTTTCCAATAATATAAGCTGTATTGTAATCCTTTATAGCTCCCGTTAAAACCTCAGAAGCGCTTGCACTATTTTCATTTACCAAAAATATAAGTGGCTTGTCTATTTTAATATCATGCTTAAATGCTTTATACTCTACATTATCACCGTCTCTATTGGTAACTTTAACAACTGTTCCATCTCCAATAAAATATCCTGCAATGTCAAGAGCTGAATTTAGATATCCTCCTGGGTTGTCCCTTAAATCTATTATATAATTATCAGGATTCTTTTTATTTAAATCCTTAAGTATAGTTCCAAATTTACCTGCAGTATCTTCTCCAAAAGAGGATATTTTTATGTATGCTGTGTGTCCGTTTATTATGCTCCCTCCAACTGTTGGAGTTTCAATTATCTTTCTTGTTATAGAAAAGCTTAGTATACTGCTTCCTCTTTTAACCTTTACATTAACTGTTGTTCCTTCATCTCCCCTAAGATAAAGCCCGACTTTATCTTCAGTTATTCCTGCAAGGCTTTTACCATCTGCTTCTATTATAATGTCTCCTTCTTTAATGCCAACGCTTTCTGCTCCAGAATCCTTTAATACCGATACAACCTTAACCCCCTCGGGCACTATTTCAAACTTTACACCGATACCTGAAAATTTCATATCAATTCCATTTACAAAATCATTATATTCGCTTTTTGAAAAATATACTGAATAAGGGTCTTTTAATCCTTCAACCATTTCTTTAATCGTAGGCTTATTCAATATTTCATCAGAAACTTTTTCTATATAGTAATTTTTAATTAAATACCTCGCTTCATCAAGAACAGTATAACCATAAACAGTAATTGTAACAAAAAGCGTAGTAAGCAAAACTAATAATATACTTCTTTTTAAAATTTTATTTCTTTTATTTTGCATAGCCACCACCCCAAAAGCTTTTATTATTTATAATAGTATATTAATAATATCATATTTGCAAGTTACAATTTGTTAAAACAGTGCCACCCAGCAGCAAGTGTTAAACTTGCTGCTGGGTGGCACTGTTTAATATGCTCTTCCTGTTGGGGAAAGTTTATTATCGTTCATATCGTATATATCAAGAAGCTGTATAACCTGAGGCATCCTTTTCATATCATCTATTGTCCCATCGGTTTTAAGCTCAATTATAACATATCTTCCTACCTGTGAGATATTAGATTTTGAAGGAGTAATGTTTGTATAGACTCTCTTTATAGACCTTCCCGTAACGCTGTAGGAAAGGGCTGAAAGTTTTGTTGCGTCTATCTCTTTGTCGTATTCGATGCAAAGAGAATCTATTATATCATTAGCTCCCTTAATAGGTGTAATCTGTGCAACTCCATTTATATATCTAACCTGTGGCGGCATCCTGTCTTGTATTTTTATTGGAGAAGATGTTTGAGTATAAACCCCGATATCAACGCTTTCTCCAAAGCTGTTTTGAAGCTTATTATTTGCATCAGGAATTATATTTACTACATATATGCCGCTGTCAATAACAAAGGAAGCTGTTAGTGTTACTACGGTCTTACCTTCGCTGTTTAAAGATACGTCCATAGCTGAAACATTTGCTCCGTTTACTTTGAATACACCTTGATCAACATACTTTAAATATTGGTCAAAGGTAATAACTACTGTATTTTTAGATAAAGCCTCTATTTTTAAAACTTTAGGCTTGCTGTCTTGAGAATTAAAGGCTATAAAACTTTTGTTTTGAATAATCTGCCCTACTATAGCATTTTTAGAGCTGTCTTCAACATCCTTTACAAAAAGATTATATCCTGCATCAATAAGAGCTTTTTCATCATCAGTAAGGCTTATCTTTACAATCTTATCTCCATCTTCAAAGGAAGGATTTTTTGTTATTTTTCTCATGTTTCCATCGGCAGGATTTTGGAGATAATAATTTGATGATTCTAAAGCTGTATTATTTACTCCTTTACTGAAAAATACATAAAGGCACTGTTCAAGCCCAGAAACAAATTTTTTAGTAACCTTTACTACCTTAGGAGGAGTTTTATCTATAAAATTTATATTTTGAGTGAATAAGTCTATTTTATTCAAAGAATTAAATTTATCTTCAACATTTATAATTTTTACCGTCATATTCCCCAGAGTATCTGGCTTTTTAAAATTAATTCTAAACTTCATATTATCTCCAAGCCCTGATACTGAATTTATTAATACTCTGCTGCCACTACCATCTATTATATCGGCATTAACTGCTGTAAAGTTAACTTCCCTGTTAAATTCTATTAATAAAGATGTATCACTGTCCTGGGTCAGTGATAAAACCTTTAAAGGATAAAATTCAACATTGAATGATACAGGAAGGACTGTCGTCTGGAACTTGTTGTTGTATCTATCCGTTATTTCTAAATTGTTTACTTTTCCTAATATACTTAAACTTGTAACGGATGGAGTTATAGGATATCCTTTCTTTGTCGCATTATCGTAGAATTTTACAAATACCCTGCTATTAAAGCTATAATCAGTTGCAAGAGTCATATCAGCATCTTTAAAAACTCCAAGGGCTGTATATGCTGCGTTTGTATGATAAAAATTAAGATTTGTAATATTTACCACAGGCCTGTTAAAATCTATAACTGCCATTGACTGGTTAACTGCTTTAACCTTTGCAGTTATTGGCGAAGTTTCATTTTTATAAACAAAACTTAATGTCTTTAAAGGAATTTCTTTAAATGCAAAATCCTTAAATCCCTTTACAGTAACATCGTACTGGCTGTTATCAACCATCGAAGAATAAAGATTTACATATATTGTATTAGTATCATAGCCTGTATAAGCACTACTTGATGATACAAGGCTTCCTCCCTTTCTCACCTCAACAATTCCGCCTGATACGTTTCTAATCGGCTCACTAAAAGTTATACAAATGCTTGATGTTCCGCAGGGCTTAACATCTAAAACCTCTGGATAACTTGCATCTATCGCGGTAAAATCTTTAACTGTTTTTTCTAATTTTTTATTTTTCAAGTCTCTAATATTATCAACAGCAATAGAATAAACAGAATCCTTGTCAAAATTAAAAGTAGGAGTTACTATAACAGTTTTATCATCATCTAAAAGCTGTACTGTCGATGTTACAGGAGTTGTTCCTTTAAATAGCCTGAAGTTGCTGTTTAAAACCGTTGTAATATCAATTTTTTTATTAAATTTTAAAGCTACTTCTTTTAGATTTGTCGAAGATATACTGACAAGGTTTAAAGCTACTTCTTTAACTTTTATATTAAGTTTTACTTTATCTTTATATCCATCTATATCTCCAAAAAATGTATATGTCCCTGGCTTTGATGTATCTACTTTATCTACATTCCATTTAACAAAAACTTCTCTGCTTGTCCCATTGCTTAGCTTAACTTTAACAGTCTTTGGTAGTTCATATCCATCATCCTCATTAATCTCTACATTTATATCACTTGCTTCAACGATTTTTTCGTTTAATATGTTAATATTCATTGTAACTTTATATGTATATCCTTTAACCGTTCCTGTTATTGTATAATTTTTAGGAATTGATGCATCAAATCCCTGAGTATCCCATACAACCTCAAGTTCCTTTTCTGAGCCATCCTTCATCAATGCCTTAACTTTATTAGGGAATTTTACCTCATCTCCAAGATTTACTGTAATATTAACTGGATCAATTTTTTGTATTATTACGCTCTTATCCCATACATTAAATTTTTTAACTATATTTTTGCTATTTTTATCAGATGTACCAGCTATTTTTGAGTAAACTGTTAAAGTATAGCTCCCTCCCTCACTCAATTCAACGTTTAATTTAAATGGACTTTTGGGACTGTAATAAGTCTTAGTAAATCCCTTTGTAACATCTATAGTTTTTTGAGTTTTTTCATTGCTTAATATGACCTTATACTGAACCTTAGTATTTCCTGTTGATGTTATACTTAAATTTAAAGTATCGCCTGCTTCATAGTTATTATTTATTTCTGATAGTATCGGAGATACTGAAACAGTTTTTTTTGAAGATACAGGTGCTTTCTTTTTTAAAGAATTAGTTTTTTTCGGAGCTGCAAAAGTTCCTTTTAAGCTAAAAAATTGAAAAATCAAAAAAACAAAGGCAATTGCAAGTATACTTATTTTTTTATTTTTAACCATATTATCCCTCCCTTATATATAAGACGCTTATAATACTGATTTTGTTCATGTCTACCAATATTTTATCATTAATGACAAAGAAACACCATAAAAAAATGCCACTCAGCGGCAAGACTTTGTCACTTGTCATCTGGGTGGCACTAAAAAAGCCCAACTCTCCGGCAATAGAGAGTAGTATTTTCACAGCCTTCCCTATCATGAGAGAGCGGCACCTTATGCAATTATAGGGCAATCTTTTTTTCAATCTTTTTAATTTCAATAAGTAAAAGTGCTATATCCTCTTTTGTCGCAGCCTCCTTTGACATAGAGTAAAATTCCAGCGGTAGCTTATAATCCTCAAATTCCTTTTCAACCACCCCAGCCATTTTTATTCTTTTAGTAATACTCTTTTTGTTTTCCAAAACAGAAATTTGACTTTTATCTTTTAAGACCAAATAACCATCATGAACACTTTCAATAAATCCATAATTTATATAACCATATAAACCATCACCTTTTACAATGCCTTCCCTTACCTTTACAGGAATCAAAACTTCTCCAATCCCAATATAAATAGGTATAAGATTTTTCTGGTTTAATATTTTAATACATCTTTTTCTAATACTTTCTAAGCTTTTCCCTCTTTCATATAATAAACTTTTTAAGGTACTGCTCATTCCCTTATAAACAATCCTCTCATTATCATCATTTATCCTGCAGCAGTCCCCCCTGCCTTCAATATATTCAGGAATGATATACTTTATCATAATCATCCTCCCTTTGCCATTTGTAGTTTTGTTAAGTTATATGATATTTGAATTTCATCTCCCCTTTGAGTTATCTTAAATATAACCAACAATAAAACACCTCCAAAGGAGAGATGAAATTATGTGCAAATTAATCAATAATCTTTCATGCCCAAGATGCCATA
>JAOADY010000030.1 GCA_026417075.1 Caloramator sp. | reverse complement strand
TATGGCATCTTGGGCATGAAAGATTATTGATTAATTTGCACATAATTTCATCTCTCCTTTGGAGGTGTTTTATTGTTGGTTATATTTAAGATAACTCAAAGGGGAGATGAAATTCAAATATCATATAACTTAACAAAACTAGCTTGCGATATGGGAGGAAGCAGATGAAAAAGGTTGCCTTTTATACACTAGGGTGTAGAGTAAATCAATATGAAACTGAAGCAATAGCAGAGGCTTTTTTAAAGGAAGGATATAAGATAGTTAATTTTGATGATTATGCTGACGTGTATGTTGTAAACACATGTACCGTTACAAATATAGGGGATAAAAAATCAAGGAATATGCTGAGAAAGGCAAAAAAACAAAATCCTAAAGCAATAGTTGTTGCAGCTGGATGCTATTCTCAAATTGCTCCCGATGAGGTTGCCTCTATTGATGGGGTAGATGTTGTAGTTGGGACAGCTGACAAGGTTAAAATACCCGAATTAGTCGAAGAATTTTTAAAAGAAGAAAAACAAATAAAACATATTGATAATATAATGAATATAAGAGATTTTGAAGAAATGGAAATCGATGAGTATCAGGACAAAACGAGAGCTTTCTTAAAAATACAGGATGGCTGTGATAGGTTTTGTTCCTATTGCTTAATTCCCTATGCAAGGGGTCCGGTTCGAAGTAAAAATCCAAATTCAGTATTAAAAGAAGTAAATAATTTAGCGAAAAATGGATTTAAAGAAATAATATTATCAGGTATTCATGTCGCTTCCTATGGAAAGGATTTAAACAATATAAATCTTGTTGATTTGATTGAAAAAATTAATGATATTGATGGTATTGAGAGAATAAGAATAGGTTCGGTGGATCCAACCTTTTTTACCGATGATAGAATTGAACGTTTGAGTAAAGTGAAAAAGCTTTGCAATCACTTTCACTTATCTCTTCAAAGCGGATGTGATGAAACTTTAAAACGTATGAACAGAAAATATACAACACATGAGTATAAAGATATAGTTAATAAACTTCGTGAATTTATTGAAGGGGTATCGATAACAACTGATGTTATTGTTGGATTTCCAGGAGAAACTGAAAAAGAGTTTAATATTACTTATGAATTTTTAAAAGATATAAAATTATCAAAGATGCATATTTTTAAATATAGCCAAAGACATGGTACAAAAGCTGAAAAACTTCCAAACCAAGTACCTTCTCCTATTAAGGAAGAAAGAAGCGAAAAACTAATTAAACTTGATGAAGAATTAGAAAGAATGTTTATAGAAAGATTTATAAGTAAGGATATGAAAGTTTTGTTCGAAGAAGGAAAGGATGATATATTTTATGGGTATACTACTAACTATATAAAGGTTATGGTTAAGTCTTGTAAAGATATTACGGACAAAATATTAAATGTAAGATTGATAGAAAACTTAAGTAATATGGCAATGGGGAAAATAATAAAATAGGTTAATATTAAAAGAAGGAAAATAATATTTTATGTTGAATAAAATATTATGAATGGAGGTGAGAACAATGGATTGTATATTTTGCAAAATTGTAGAAGGAACAGTTCCTTCGAATAAAGTTTATGAAGATGAAAAAATTGTTGCTTTTAAGGATATTAATCCAGAAGCTCCTGTACATATTGTAATTATTCCAAAGGAGCATATTGAATCAGTAAAGGAATTAGATGATAATAATGCTCAAATAGTATCTCATATAATCTTAGCAGCAAAAAAAATAGCAAAGGATTTAGGGATTAGCGAAAGTGGCTTTAGAATTGTAAATAACTGCGGCAAAGATGGAGGGCAGACAGTACCACATCTGCATTTTCATCTTTTAGGCGGAAGAGATATGCAGTGGCCTCCAGGTTGATGAAGAATTTAGTATTATTTATTGACAGTATTTACACATATAATATATAATATAATAGGTACTAATAAAGTACGAACATCACAGCACTTGATCTTAAATTTATGCATAATTGAAAATAGCGGAGGGAGGGAGAACAGGTGTCAGAAATCAGAGTTGGAGAAAATGAATCAATTGATAGTGCACTCCGTAGATTCAAGAAAAAGTGTGCAAGAGCTGGAGTCCTTGCAGAGGTTAGAAAGAGAGAACACTATGAAAAGCCAAGCGTAAAAAGAAAGAAAAAATCTGAAGCTGCAAGGAAGAGAAAGTTTAAATAATGAAAGAAGGGTAGTCATGTCTCTTAAGGATAAATTACAGGAAGACTGGAAAACTGCTATGAAAAATAAAGACAGTTTCAAGTCTAATGTAATTAGTATGGCAAGAGCTGCTGTACTTCAAGCTGAAAAAGCTGACGGCTCAAAACTTGATGATGAAGGTGTAATTGCTGTCCTATCTAAAGAAGTAAAACAACGAAGGGATTCAATCCTTGAGTTTGAAAAAGGGAACAGGCAGGATCTTGTTGAGCAGACTAAAAAAGAAATAGAGATTTTGCTTGAATACCTTCCTCAGCAGTTATCTAAAGAAGAACTTGTTGAAATTGTTAAAAGTGCTGTGAAAGAGGTAAATGCTACAAGTATAAAAGAGATAGGAAAAGTAATGTCAGCAGTAATGCCGAAAGTCAAAGGAAGAGCTGATGGAAAGCTTATAAATGAGATAGTAAGGCAGATTTTACAATAATAAGACCCGATTACGGGTCTTTTTAATTTTGCCTACTTAAAAAGGGCTCTTTGCCAATTGTTGGGGTGGGTATTTTATTAGAGTGCTTGTCTTTTCTTATTTGAGAAAAATTCTATAATAAATGCTGGGGCTATGCTCCAACATTTATTATAGAATTTTAATAAGTAAGCATATTGATATGTACACAAAATACAAAATATGTTAAAATATGTTAAGAGGTGGTACTCTTGAAAAAAATAACATTTATCATGCTTTTTAACATATTTTTATTTTTTAATTTTAGTGTTTTAAATTATAAGTCAGTAACTTCAGATAAAGGAGTGTATATAATTCCAGTTAAAGGAGAAATAAGTCCTGCAGTTATATCCTTTGTTTCTAATCAATTTAAAACAGCTAAAGAGTTGAATTGTGAAATTGTAATTCTTGATTTAGATACAGTAAAAGGACGATTAAAGGATATAATTAAAATTCAGCAAATAATAATGTCTAGCAGAAATTCTTTTAAAATCTATTCTTATATAAAAAATAAAACTGAATTTGCTGGAGTTATGATTGCATTATCAAGCCATAAAATATATATGGCAAAAGATGCGACTATAGGTAATGCGCTTTTATTTTCAACTAATGATTATAATATTTCAGTATGGAATTCTCTTTTAAAAAATCAAGCAGAATCGGCAGGAAGAAGGGGAGATATAGCACTGTCAATGGCTGATTATAATACATTTATCCCTAATTTAAAGGCTAAAGGAGAAATTTTAAATCTTACAGCAAAAGAAGCGAAAGAATTTGGTTATTGTGATGGAGTAGTGAATAATATAGATGAACTTATAAACAGTATATATAGGGGTAAAAGAATTTTTTATGCACAAAAGGATATAAAAGTAAAATTATCAGAAATTATTTCAAATCCATATTATGCAATGCTTATTCTTATTTTTGGCATAATCTGTGTTTTGCTTGAAAGTTCAATTAAATCCTATAAAATATTAGGAACATTAGGTTTGTTAAGTATATTTATTTACTTTATTGGCAATATACTTTCAGGAAATACTGTTTGGTGGACTTTTATTCTTTTTATTGCAGGTATAGTATTGCTGTCAGTAAAAAATTATTATAAAAAATATAAATTTATAGATGCTTTCGGGTTTGTTTGTTTATGTGTAGCTATATTCTTTTCAAGGGATTTATTGCAAGGAATAATATTCCTATTTTCGTTCATTATCGTTTATATAATTGAAACGTATATGATAATAAAATATGTAAATTAAGCTCATTATTAACGAATTAATTTAAAATTTAATATTTGTATTTTACAAAAGGGCTTGCTGTTTGCAGCCCTTTTGTTATTTTAGAAAAAAAGAATGCATAATTATATTGTAAAGAAATTATTTGAGGATATTATATGAAAAAAAAGAATATTAATGATTTTAAAAGCAGATTATCAGAATCTTTAGATATACCAAAGGATGTAACCTTTGGAGTGCCGAATATAAAGATGATGGGCAATATTGAAATAACAATTGAAAATCATAAAGGTATAGTAGAATATTCTCAGAACATATTAAGAATTAATTCAGTATGCGGAATAATAAAGGTCTCTGGTAAAAACTTAGAAATTAAAGAAATAAATCAAGAATATATAACTATTAATGGAATATTTGATAGTATTGAATTTGTTTATTGAGGTGCAAAGTATGAGTAAAAAAAATTCAATGGAATTTATTAATGGATATGTTATTGTAAAGGTTGAAGGTCTTAATACTGAAAAATTTATAAATATGGCTGTTAATAATGGCATTAATCTTTGGGATATTGAAAGAATAAATTTTACAACCACCATTTTTAAAATGAGATATTATCAATATGGAATGTTAAGAGATATAGTTAAAAGAACAGGAGTAAAAGTCAAAATAATAAAAAAGATAGGCATACATTTTATATATAAAAAGGCATTGAGAAGAAAGGTTTTTGTATTAGGTATAGGCCTCTTTTTAATAATAATTATTTATATGCTTAATATAATTTGGCAAATCGAAATAAGTGGAAATAAAACTGTTGATTCAAAGATAATATATGAATCTGCGAAAAATGCCGGCCTTAAGGAAGGGAATTTAAAGTATAAACTTAATTTAAGAGATATAGAAGATTCAATATTAAGGGATATTAAAGAAATTTCTGTTGTAACAATAAGACTTGAAGGAATTAAAGCAAAGATTGAAGTTGTTGAGAGAAAAATGCCTCCCTCTATATTAGATTTAAATGAGCCTATGAATATAATAGCTGCAAAGGACGGAATAGTGCTAAAAGTATCAACTTATATGGGAAAGTCTATAATAAAGGAAGGTGATTATGTTAAGAAAGGTCAAATTTTAATATCGGGTATATTGACGGATAATCAAAATATACCAGTAAGATTGGTTCATGCAATGGGAGATGTAATTGCTAAAACATGGTATGAGTCGGTTAAGGAAGTAGATTTAAATTATAAATATGAGAATAGAACAGGAAGAGTAGCTAAAAAAGTTTATTATAGTTTAAATGATAAAAAAATATATTTAAAAAATGATAACATTGAATTTCAAAAATATGATAAAATAATAGATAAAAAGCTACTAAAAATAGGCACTTTAAAAATACCTATAGAGATGATTACTGAATATTATTATGAAAAAGTCTATAAATATAAGACTATAAATTATGATGAAGCTTATAAAATTGCACTTTGTGAAGCTGAAAATGAAATTAAGCAGTATATTCCTAAAAATGTTAAAATTATAGATAAAAAGATAGAAAAAACTATGGGCAATAATAAAGTAAAGGTAAGATTATTATATGTTGCTGAAGAGAATATATGTCTTGAACAGGCAATTAAATAGAATGGAGGAAAAAAATTGGACAAAGAAAGTAGAATTGAGATAGACAAAATTGAAGATATTATAAGCTTATTTGGAAATTATGATGAAAATATAAAGGTCATAGAGCAGACTTTTAATGTTAATGTTATAAGCAGAGGAAATGAGATTAAGGTTACGGGAGATGATAATGTTGAACTTGCAACTGAGACTATACTTAAATTATTAGAAATTATAAAAAGAGGAGAGATTATTAATCTGCATACTGTAAATTATATAATAAGCCTTGTTATGGAAGATAAATCAGATGAATTTCAAAAAATTTTAGACGATGTTGTTATTGTAACTGCAAGAGGTAAATATGTTAAATGTAAAACTCTTGGTCAAAAAAAGTATGTTGATTCTATCAAGAAAAATGAAATAGTGTTTGGAATTGGTCCAGCAGGTACAGGTAAGACCTATCTTGCAATAGCAATGGCTGTTAAATTTTTAAAGGATAAAAAAGTCGGAAGAATAATACTTACAAGACCAGCTGTTGAGGCAGGGGAAAGATTAGGATTTCTTCCTGGGGATCTTCAAGAAAAAATAAATCCCTATCTTAAACCATTATATGATGCACTTTACGATATACTTGGAGCTGATACATTTCAAAAGTATATGGAATCAGGTATAATAGAAGTGGCTCCTCTTGCATATATGAGAGGAAGAACTTTAGATGATTGTTTTATTATTCTTGATGAGGCGCAAAACACAACGCCTGAACAAATGAAAATGTTTTTAACAAGATTTGGATATGGCTCAAGGATTGTTGTAACGGGAGATATAACGCAAATAGACCTTGGTGAGGGAAAGGTTTCAGGATTAAAACATGTGACTAAAATTTTAAAGGATATAGATGGAATTGATTTTGTATATTTTTCTCACAAAGACGTAGTCAGACATAAGCTAGTTATGGAGATAATAAAGGCATATGATAAATACGATGGGAATAAAGATAGGTGATAAAATGAAAAGTAACAAAAGACTATTAATAGGAGTTCCTTTTAAGAATACAAAATTTTTAAAAGCAATAATTTTTTTAATTACTTTTTTAGTTCTTTTTATTATATCTTCTATTGGTGTAATACCTAAAAAATATAGCTTAAAAGAAGGAGATATTGCTCCATCAGATATTAAAGCTCCAAGGGACTTTGTAGATGAAGTTGCTACTCAAGAAAAAATAGATAAAGCGGTTTCTTCAGTAACTGATAAATATAGTAAAAACATTAATATAAAAAATAATGCTATTGAAAAAGTAAAAATTTTCTTTGAGAAGGTAATCGAATATAAATCGATTGAAGACAAGGAAGAAGAAAAGATAATAAAATTAAAATCTATTTCAGAATTTAATTTGGAAGATAATGATTATAAGGTTATTATTCAATTAAAAGATGAGGAAATTAAAAATATATCATCCTTTTTACAAAATTGTTTAACTAAAATATTATCCCAGGATATAATGGCAAATAATGAAAATGATATAAAAAGAGCAAAGGAAGATTTTAATTTTTATATTGAAAATTCATCAATGTCTGTTAAATTAAAAAGAATATGCAATGAAATAGGATTGCCTTTAATAAAGCCAAACTTATATTTCGATGCTCACCAAACAAATGAATTAAAAGAAGAAGCTAAAAGACAAGTGCAACCTGTTATTTATAAGAAAAATCAAAATATAATATTAAAAGGTGAAGTTGTAACTTCAAAGCATATATATTTAATGAGAAAAGCAGGATTGCTTTTAGAAAATAAGCTTACAGATATTTGGTTATATTTTGGTGTAGCCCTAACGATTATACTTATAGAGATTATTATAGGTTTTTATTTATATAAATATAGAAAAAATATTTTTAATGAAAACAATAAGTTAGCGATTATAGCAATAATACTATGTATTAATGCAATTTTTACTATCGGAATTAATACAATATCAGGTTATTTAATACCCGTAGCATTAAATGCCATTCTTATAACGCTCATATTTGACCCTTTAACTGCCTTTTTTATAACTATACCTACGGCTATTATAGTGGCATTTATAACTAACTTTAGTATAGATCCTTTACTTTTATACATTATAGGATCAATATCGGGGATACTATTTATTAGTAATGTTCATGAGAGAAATAATATATTGTTAAGTGGTATTTATACAGGTTTAATAAATGGAATTGTTGCTTTATCAGGTAATTTAATAAATAACAATCTTGAAATTGCACAAATTTTAATTCAATGTTTTGCCTCAATAGGAGGAGGAATTTTATCAGCAATGCTTGCATTAGGAGTACTTCCTGTATTTGAACAGTTATTTGATATTATTACTCCTATAAAGCTTTTAGAGCTTTCAAACCCAAATCAACCTTTACTTAAAAGATTATTGTTTGAAGCTCCGGGGACATATCATCACAGCATACTTGTTGGAAATCTTTCAGAAGCTGCCGCAGATGAAATTGGAGCTAATTCTTTATTAGCAAGGGCAGGTGCCTATTATCATGATATAGGAAAAATAAAAAGACCTTATTTTTTTAAAGAAAACCAAATAACAAATGATAATCCTCATGATAAGATAACTCCAAAACTAAGTGCGCTTATTATTACATCCCATGTAAAAGATGGACTAGAACTTGCACAAAAATATAGGCTTCCTGACGCAGTAAAAGTGTTAATTCAGCAGCATCATGGTACAACCCTTGTTAAATATTTTTATGTAATGGCGTCGAATAATTCAAGTGAAAATGTAACAGAGGAATCTTTTAGATATGAAGGACCAAAACCGAAAAGTAAAGAAGCAGCTATAATAATGCTTGCTGATAGTGTAGAGGCGGCAGTACGCTCTCTTAATAATCCGACAATTTTAGAAGTAGAAAATATGGTAACAAAAGTTATTGATGATAAAATAGATGATGGTCAGCTCGATGAAGCAGAACTTACATTAAAAGATATTGAAACTATAAAAAAATCTTTTATAAAAGTCCTTATAGGAATATTCCATAATCGTATAGAATATCCTGATTTAAATGATAAAGCAAAGGAAGGAGAAGGTACTGTTGATAGAATTTGATAATAGACAAAATATAATTGAATTTAATGATGGAATAAAAAATTTAATAGAAAAAAGTATTAATACAGCATTAGAATATGAAAAATTTACAAAACCCTTTGAAATCAATGTGATATTAACTGATAATGATGGTATTAAAAATATAAATAAAGAATATAGATTCATAGATAAAGAAACAGATGTGTTGTCCTTTCCTATGCTAGATTTTAAATTTTATGAAAAAAAGGATATTGATTTAAGTGATGTTAATATTGAAACGGGAGAAGTTGTACTTGGAGATATAGTTTTATCGCTTCAAAAAGCACAAAGTCAGGCAATTGAATATGGACATTCAATTGAAAGAGAAATTGCATTTTTAACTGTTCATAGCGTTTTGCATCTTTTAGGATATGATCATGAAATAGAAAATGATAGAATTATTATGAGAGATAGGGAAGAAAAGATATTATATAAATTAGGGCTTATAAGGGGTAGAGGTTAATATATGAAAATAAAAAAAATAACAGATAGTTTTAATAATGCGATTGATGGTATAATCTATGCAGTTAGAACTCAACTTAATATGAAGATACATTTTATTATTGCTATTTTAGTTCTTTCATTGAGTCTTTTTTTTGATTTTTCCAAAACAGAAATACTGATTTTATTTTTAACTATAACTCTTGTTATTGTGCTTGAAATGATAAACACAGCGATAGAAGCTACAATTGATGTTCTTGCAAATTATTATCATCCGCTTGCAAAAATTGCAAAAAATGTTGCAGCGGGAGCTGTGCTTATTGCTGCTATTAATTCTATAGTTGTAGGTTATATTCTCTTTTTTGAACGTTTAAAGCCAATAACATTAACAGTATTTATGAAAATAAAGCAGTCAGATACAACTGTGGTTTTTATATGTCTTATTCTTACAACTTTAATTACTATAATAATTAAAGCTATTTATGGAGAGGGTACTCCCTTAAGGGGAGGTATGCCAAGCGGTCATAGTGCACTTGCCTTTGGTATTGCAACCTCAATATCGTTAGTTACAAATCAGTTTCTTATAATTACGCTTTCTTATTTTTTGGCTTTTCTTGTTGCGCAAAGCAGAGTAGATGCAAAAATTCACAGCATTTTTGAAGTTGTTATTGGAGCAGTTTTAGGTGTACTTATTTCAATATTAATATTTAAACTTTTTTAAGAGGTATTTACCTCTTTTTATTTTTATAAAAGGAAAATAATGCTATAATATAAGGGCGGATTAATTACATAGAATAATATAAAGATATTATGATACAATAAAAGGAGGAATACAATGGATAATATAGAATTAATAAAGCTTGCAAATGAGGCAAAAGAAAATGCCTATGCACCCTATTCTAATTTTAAAGTAGGAGCGGCAATTATAACTGATGATGGTAAAGTTTTTACAGGATGTAATATAGAAAATGCTTCCTATGGAGGCACGAACTGTGCAGAAAGGACAGCTCTATTTAAGGCTTTATCAGAGGGATATAGAAAATTTACAAAAATTGCTGTTATATCAGATAGTAGCGATTATATTTATCCTTGTGGCATATGCCGTCAAGTTCTTTCTGAATTTGGAACTGATTTGGAAGTTATAGTAGCAAATCAAAAATTAGAATATAGGGTTCATAAGCTTTCAGAGATTCTTCCTTATGCATTTTGTAATAAAGACATGGAAAGGAGATAATTTATGACGGAATTCAAATCAGGTTTTGTTGCAATTATTGGAAGACCCAATGTGGGCAAATCCACGCTATTAAATAGAATAATAGGAGAGAAATTATCAATTATTTCAAATAAACCTCAAACAACAAGGAACAATATAAAGGCTATATATAATGACGATAAATGTCAAATTATTTTTCTTGATACTCCTGGAATTCATAAGCCTAAACATAAGCTTGGAGAGCATATGGTAAATTCTGCTCAAAGCGTTCTTAGTGAAGTGGATGTTGTATTATTTATCACTACTCCAGAGGAAGATGTAAATCCTTCAGATAAACATATAATTCAAAAACTTAAAAGTACTAAGGTTCCCGTTTTCCTAATCATAAATAAAGTAGATACTGTTAAAAAGGAAGTAATTGCAAAAACTATTGAAAACTATACGAAGGAGTTTAATTTCAAGGAAGTAATACCCATATCAGCATTGAAGGGAAACAATATGAATACTATGCTCAAAGTTTTAATATCCGATCTTCCTAATGGACCTCAATATTTTCCACCAGATATTATAACGGATCAGCCGGAGAGGTTTGTAATATCTGAAATTATAAGAGAAAAGCTTCTTCATTATCTTAAAGATGAGGTTCCCCATGGAACAGCAGTTGAAATTATAAGGATGTTTGATGATAAAGAAACGGGAATAACGAATATAGATGCAACTATATATTGTGAAAAGAATACCCATAAGGCTATAATAATAGGAAAAGGCGGAGGAATGCTAAAAAAAATTGGTCAAGACTCAAGAATTGAGATTGAAAAATTTCTTGGTAGTAAGGTCTTTCTTCAGCTTTGGGTTAGAGTAAAGAAAGATTGGAGAGATAATCCATCTTTAATAAAATCTCTAGGTTACTAATAAATTGGGGGTGATGGTTTTGTCACTAATAAATGTGCAAGGAGTTGTGCTTAAATATATTAAGCTTGGAGAAAGTGATAAAATCATTACTATCTTAACAGATAAACTCGGTAAAGTAGATGTTGTAGCTCATGGAGCACGAAAAACAAAAAGCAAATTTATGGCTTCAACTCAGCCCTTTTGCTATGGAGAGTATCAGCTTTATAAAGGCAAAAACCTTTATACTTTAAGCCAAAGCAACATAATAGATTCATTTCAGACAATTATTATGGATCTTGATAAGCTAACTTTTGGTATATATTTTTTAGAACTTATTGATAGCCTTACTGAAAGCGAAACAAAATCAATAAGTATGCTGTCTCTTCTTTTAAAAACCTTATACATATTAACTCATGATGATGTGAATTTGAAACTTTTAAGGCTTGTTTTTGACTTTAAGGCAATATCTATATCAGGATATATGCCTCAAGTAAATTGTTGCATAAAGTGTGGCAATAAAATTTTAGAGGGATATTTTAGTATAAAAGATGGAGGAGTCGTATGTAGAAATTGTAAAGATAGTAAATCTATCTATGGTATAAATAAAGAAACCATGAATAATTTACATATTATAAAAAACATAAAATTAGAGGATTTGAGAAATATTAAATATGATGATAAAACTATTGACTACCTTCAAAATATAATGACAAGATATATTTTCTATCAAACTGAAAAGCAACTAAAAAGTATAATCCTTATGGATAAAATAAAAAAATAAGGAGATGATTTTATGGAAGAGATCAGCCTTGAAAAAATTGATATTATAAGGCAAAGGACAGGAGTTGGTTATGCACAGGCAAAAGAACTTCTTGAAAAAAATAATGGTAATGTAGTAGATGCGTTAATTGATTTTGAACAAAATCAAAAATCCTTTACTCAAAGCTTTGCTAATGTAAGCAATGATTTGATAGAGACAATAAAGGATATTATAAAAAAGGGAAATGTAAGCAGAATAAAAGTAAAAAAGGATGATAAAGTATTAGTAGATATTCCTGTTACAGCTGGAATTGCAGCGGGGGCACTTGGAATTTTTTATCCTGCATTAATTGCTATCGGAGCTGTTGCAGCTATTGCATCAAAAATTATTATAGAAATCGAAAGACCTGATGGGAAAATAGATGTTGTAAACGAAGTTGTAAAAGAAAAATATGATGATGTTAAGGAAAAGTTTGAAGAAATAAAAGATAAGACAGAAGATGCAGTTAATAATATAAAAGATGATATAAAACAAAGGTTTGAAGACGATAATAAAAACAATAATAAAAATACTTCTTTTGATGGTGAAAAATACAATGATGAAAATGAATAAGTCAGTTTTACTGGCTTATTCATTTTTTTTGACACTATGAATATGTTGAAAAATTAAATATTTTAAAATAAAATAGATTATAAGAAATGTTGTGATTATTCAAATAAAAAAATAATATAATTATTTTAAATAAATAGTAAAGCTAATATAATTATTTATTATATATAAAATATTTTTTTTAGGTATTGTGTTTAAATTTTTATGTTTATATAATAATATATAAATAGAAAAATTTATTAATTATTGATTTTTATTCAAAGAAGGTGATTTATATAAAACTTACAAAGCGACAAGAAGAAATAATTGAACTTGTAAAGAAAAATCAGCCTATAACTAGCCAAAAAATAGCACAGATTTTAAAGGTTACGAGAGCAGCATTAAGGTCTGATCTTGCTATTCTTACAATGACAGGCATACTTGAGGCAAGACCTAAGGTTGGCTATTTATATTCAAAGAAAGGCAATAGTAATATTGTTTATGATTATATAAAAGAAATAAAAGTTGCTGATATTAAAACAAAGCCAAGTATTGTTTCAGAGGATACTATGGTTTATGATGCCATATTGCAGTTATTTTTAAATGATGTAGGAACAATATTTGTTGTTAATAATGGATATCTTACTGGAGCGGTTTCCAGAAAGGATTTTCTTAAAATTGCTATTGGGAATACAGATGTACATAAGGTGCCGATAGGTGTAATTATGACGAGGATGCCTAATATTATAACTGTTACTGATGAAGATACAGCTTATGAAGCAGCAAGAAGAATAATTGAGCATGAAGTTGACAGCCTTCCAGTAATAGAAAAAAATATTACTGATGAAGGTAAAGAGGTATTCAGAATTACGGGGAAAATTTCAAAAACTAACATTACGAAGCTCTTTGTAAAGTTAGGTTCTGATTGATACTAATTGATAGAGGAGTATATTTTTAATTTTAAAATGGGACTATATATGTCCCTATGGGTTGCCTATATTAATAAAAATATAAAATAATTAACAGGGGGTTGTACAATGACAGGTCAGACAAAAAAATATGTTTATCTATTTAGTGAAGGAAATGCAGGTATGAAAAATCTTCTTGGTGGAAAAGGTGCAAACCTTGCTGAGATGACTAATATTGGACTACCTGTTCCTCAAGGATTTACAGTAACTACTGAAGCCTGCACGAGGTATTATGAAGATGGGCAAAAAATTGGGGATGATATTAAGGCTCAAATATTCGAATACCTTGAAAAACTTGAGAATATTACAGGAAAAAAATTTGGAGATCCAACAAATCCTCTTCTTGTTTCAGTACGTTCAGGTGCAAGAGCTTCAATGCCTGGAATGATGGATACAATACTTAATCTTGGACTTAACGATGAAACAGTTATAGGTCTTGCTAAACTTACAAACAATGAAAGATTTGCCTTTGACAGTTATAGAAGATTTATTCAA
This sequence comes from Caloramator sp., assembly GCA_026417075.1. Lineage (GTDB taxonomy): Bacteria > Bacillota > Clostridia > Clostridiales > Caloramatoraceae > Caloramator_B. The sequence goes on along the minus strand of JAOADY010000030.1, from coordinate 11,184 downwards.
ATGTTTAGCGATGTTGTTATGGAAATCGATAAGAACAAATTTGAAAAAATACTTGATGCAGTAAAAGAAGAAAATGGAGCAAAATATGATACTGATTTAACTGCTGAAAATTTAAAAGAAGTTGTAAAAAGATATAAAATTCTTTATAAAGAGGAAAAAGGAACGGATTTTCCTGCTGATCCAAGAGAACAGCTTTTTGAAGCTGTAAAAGCTGTTTTTCGTTCATGGAACAACCCAAGGGCTATTGTATATAGAAGATTAAACGATATACCTGGAGATTGGGGAACGGCGGTTAATGTTCAGCAGATGGTATTTGGAAATATGGGTGAAACATCAGGAACTGGTGTTGCATTTACAAGAAATCCTGCAACAGGTGAAAATAAAGTATTTGGCGAATATTTAATAAATGCACAAGGAGAAGACGTTGTTGCAGGTATAAGAACTCCACAGAGCATAGAAACTTTAAAAGAAGTTATGCCTGAATGCTATAATGAGTTCATGAGAATTGCAAATATTCTTGAAAAACATTATAAAGATATGCAAGATATGGAATTTACTATTGAGCAAGGGAAACTTTATTTCCTTCAGACAAGGAACGGTAAAAGAACGGCTCCTGCAGCTTTAAAGATAGCTGTTGATATGGTAAACGAAGGACTTAATACCAAGGAGGAAGCTATATTAAAGGTTGATCCAAAGCAGCTTGATCAGTTACTTCATCCAGCTTTTGATCAGGAAGAATTAAAGAGCGCGAAGGAAATTGCAAAGGGACTTCCAGCATCACCAGGAGCAGGATGTGGAAGGGTTTATTTTACAGCTGAAGAAGCAAAAGAACATAGAGCAGCTGGAGAAAAGGTTGTTCTTGTTAGAGTTGAAACCTCTCCAGAAGATATTGAAGGTATGATCGCTGCAGAAGGTATACTTACTGCAAGAGGAGGAATGACATCCCATGCTGCAGTTGTTGCAAGAGGAATGGGTAAATGTTGTGTTGCAGGTTGTGGAGATATAAAGATTAATGAAGAAGAAAAATATTTCGTTGCTAATGGTGTTAGAATTAACGAAGGAGATTACATATCACTTGATGGAAGTACAGGTAAAGTATATGGACAGAAGATAAAGACAGTTGAGCCAGAAATTACAGGATATTTTGGAACGTTCATGGCATGGGCAGATGAAATAAGGAAGCTTAAGGTAAGAACAAATGCAGACACTCCAAGGGATTCCCATCAGGCTGTTAAGTTTGGAGCTGAAGGTATAGGACTTTGCAGAGCAGAGCATATGTTCTTTGAAGAGGATAGAATTCCTGCAGTTAGAGAAATGATTGTTGCTAAAAATGAAGAGCAGAGAAGAAAGGCTTTAGCAAAACTTCTTCCAATGCAGAAGAAAGATTTTATAGGAATATATGAGGCTATGGAAGAAAGACCTGTAACTATAAGACTTCTTGATCCACCTCTTCATGAATTCTTACCTCAAGAAGATGATGATATAAGAGAACTTGCAAAAACAATGGGTTTAACTTTTGAAGAGCTTAAAGCAACAGTTGAAAGTTTGCATGAATTCAACCCAATGATGGGGCATAGAGGATGCCGTCTTGCAGTTTCATATCCTGAAATTGCTGAAATGCAGACAACTGCAATTATTGAAGCTGCAATTGAAGTAAACAAAAAGCATGGATGGAATATAGTTCCTGAAATAATGATTCCTCTTGTTGGAGAAATCAAGGAACTTAAGTTTGTAAAAGAAATAATTGTTAAGACAGCTGATGAAATAATAAATAGAGAAGGTGTAAACCTAAAATATATGGTTGGTACAATGATAGAAATACCAAGGGCTGCTTTAACAGCAGATGAAATAGCAAGAGAAGCTGAATTCTTCTCCTTTGGAACCAATGATTTAACTCAGATGACCTTTGGTTTCTCAAGAGATGATGCAGGTAAATTCCTTAATGATTATTATGATAAGAAGATATTTGAATTAGATCCTTTTGCAAAGCTAGACCAAAATGGAGTTGGAAAGCTTGTAAAGATGGCAGCAGAACTTGGAAAACAAACAAGACCAGATATAAAACTAGGAATATGTGGAGAACACGGAGGAGATCCTTCATCAGTTGAGTTCTGTCATAATGTTGGGCTTAACTATGTATCATGTTCACCATTTAGAGTGCCAATTGCAAGACTTGCAGCAGCTCAAGCTCAGGTAAAAAATCCAAGATAAAAAATTTAAGAGGTAGCAACGCTACCTCTTAAATTTTTTGAAAATATATTTTTTTAATTCTATACAGAAATTTTCGTGATCTTTTTGTTGAGTTATTATTTTCTTTAATATAGTGACAAAAGATTCTTTATTACATTCTTTTATATTTTTATAATAATCCCTCGATATTTTCCAATATTTTTGAGGAAACAAAAGTATTGCGTATAGAAGCATATATTCATCATAGCTTAACTTTCTGATTTTTTCATAGCTTTCCATAGAATTGATAAATACTTTAAAGTCCCAGGAGGTTTTTTCTCTCTTTAATATTCTTCTTAAAAATACGCTTATATCATGCACAGGCATATCGAGCATAGTTCTGTCAAAGTCGATTACATATAGCTTTCCGTCCTTTGAAAATATTATGTTTTTATTTACATAATCTAAATGGCATATTGCACAATTGCTTACATCATCGCCTATTTTTTTAGAAAAATCTATTTGAGATAATATATATATGCTTTCCTTTGCCTTTTCTATATTATAATCAAAATTATCAAGATATATTTTTGAAAATTTATCTTTAATTTTAAATGCATTATTTGAATTATCAAGAAGTTGAATAAAATGTTTATTATAACTATAAATATAATCTTTATCTGATTGCCTGATTTTGCTTCCATCGATTGGATAAAAGTTTTTTGATGATTTATGTATTTTTGCAAGGTTCTCGGCAATCGCTTTAATGTCATCGAGATTATCGTAATCACATTTTCTACCATCGATCCAGTCAGTTAAAATAAAAAGATTATCATTATATTTTACAAATTTAAGACCATTCTTTGTTGATATAAATTTAGGGCAAAAAATGCCTCTTAAATTTAGCCATTCGATAACAGAATATAAAAATAACAAATCATCTTCTTTATAATATACTTTTTTTAAACATTTAAGACCTTTGTTTGTTAATATCTTGTATACCGCCCTTTGTTTTTCTGTATCTTTAAATTTAATATTTTCTATATTTAATGTTTCAAAATTATAATGTGATAATACTTTTGATTTTAATTCATCGGCAGAAAATAAGTTATTTTCCTTTATAGTTCCTATTAATTCCATTAAATCACCCCAAATATATGTTATAAAATTATATGATAAAAATTTAGATTGTATACTTTAAATATTGCATTAAATATAAAAATTATAAAAAATGTATAAAATAATAAAAATTATGAAAAAATGATAAATGCTATGAATTTTAAAGCTAATGTATCATTATTTAAAATAAACAGCATTTTTTTTTATTATATAAAAAGAAGGGATATTGACTTTTATGTTGTATATAATAAATATGTATATGTTAAAGTGTGGTGATCATGGTGAATTTAAGAGAAGAGTATGAAAAGATTGAAGAAAAAATATTATCTCCCCTTGGATTTTTAAGTAAAAATTCTTCAGGGAGACAAAGACATGAAGAAAAATGCTGTACAAGAACAGATTTCCAAAGAGATAGGGATAGAATAATTCATTCAAAGGCTTTTAGAAGGTTGAAGCATAAAACGCAAGTATTTATATCTCCTGAAGGAGATCATTACAGAACACGACTTACTCATACCCTTGAAGTATCACAAATAGCACGAACTATGTCAAGAGCAATAAGGCTTAATGAAGATTTAACAGAAGCCATTGCCCTTGGACATGATCTTGGGCATACTCCATTTGGACATACAGGAGAAAAGGTTTTGAACGAGATAACTTGCTGTGGTTTTAAACATAATGAGCAAAGCCTTAGAGTTATTGACTATCTTGAAGATGGCATCGGATTAAATCTTACATATGAAGTTAGAGATGGCATACTATGCCACTCTGGAAATCTTGAAGCAAAAACTAATGAAGGAAAAATAGTAAAGCTTGCTGATAAAATAGCATATATAGATCATGATATAGATGATGCGATAAGAGGAGGAGTAATAACCATTGAAGATTTACCTTCAGAATGCATTAAAGTATTAGGTTATACCCATTCTCAAAGAATTAATTCTATGATAACTTGCGTTATAGAGCATGCATTAAAAAACGGAGAGATACGGTTATCAGGTGAAATAGGAGAAGCAACCTGGGAGCTTAAAGATTATATGTTCAAAAATGTTTATATAGGATCTAATGCTAAAAAAGAAGAGGAAAAAGCTATGCATTGTGTTGAAGAATTATTTAAATATTATATAGAAAAACCAGACAAAATGCCTAGCGAATTCTATGAAAGAATAAAAAAATGGGGTGTTGAAAGGGTAGTATGCGATTATATTGCTGGAATGACAGACAGATATGCCCTTTCAGAATATATAAATTTATTTATACCTTTGCCTTGGGGAAAAATATATTAAAAAAGAGGATTTTAAGATTATATGTCGAATATAATTTAATTTGAATTAATATATAAAAATAATTTTTAATTTTTGTTAATAAAAAGTTCAAATTTAAAAACTATAAAAAAATTATAATAAGAAGGAAATTGATGTATTATGTAGAAAATAATATTAAGTTTAGGGTGATGCTATGGGGCGAATTCCACAAAATGTAATCGAAAATATAGTTGAAAAAAGCGACATCATCGATGTAGTGTCGGAATTTGTTCCATTAAAGAAAAGTGGAAGAAACTACATAGGTATATGTCCTTTTCATAATGATAAAGGTCCTTCACTTAGTGTTTCTCAAGATAAGCAGCTTTTTCATTGTTTTGGATGTGGAGCTTCTGGAAATGTAATTGGATTTATAATGAGAATTAAGAATCTTGAATATTTAGATGCAATAGCATATCTTGCTGATAGAGCTGGAATCCTATTAAATTTTTCAGATGATGACAGAGCACATAATGTAGAAAATAAAATTAAAGATGAAATATTTAGAGCAAATATTGAAGCTGCAAGATTCTTTTTTAATAATTTAAAAAAAAGCAGCAAAGCTATTGAATATCTTAAGGGAAGAAACGTTGACAGTTCAACTATTTTTAAATTCGGTATTGGTTATAGTCTTGATAGTTATACCTCACTTTATAATGAGCTAAAAAACAAAGGATTTAGCGATGAAATATTATTAAAGGCAGGTTTAATTAAAAAAGGATTAAAGGGATGCTATGACAGATTTAGAAATAGAATAATGTTTCCTGTAATAGATATAAAAGGGAGAATCATAGGTTTTGGAGGAAGAGTTTTAGATGATTCAAAGCCTAAATATCTTAACTCTCCGGAGACACCGGTATTTAAAAAGGGAACTAATCTATATGGACTTAATATTGTTGCTAAGCAGCCGTCAATTAAAAATATAATAATCGTTGAAGGTTATATGGATTGTATTACACTTCATCAGTATAAAATAGATAACGCCGTAGCTTCCCTTGGAACTTCATTAACTGCAGAGCAGGCAAAATTATTAAGAAGGTATGCTCAGGATATTTTTATTTGTTATGATGCAGATACTGCGGGTCAGGCTGCAACATTAAGGGGACTTCAGATTTTAGAATCTGCTAATTGTAATGTTAAAATTATTGAAATTCCAAAAGGAAAGGATCCAGATGAATTTATAAAAAACTATGGTGTTGAAGAATTTAAAAATGTAATAAAAAATGCTATTCCTGTGTTGGAATATAGAATACAAAAGGCTAAAGAGGGAAAAAATTTAAAAGATACTAAACAAAAAAGTTTATTTATTAATGAAGTTGCCTATATATTAAGTGAGGTTAACAATCCAATAGATGTTAATATATATGCTGCAAAAGTGTTTGATGAAACAGGTGTTGAAGTTCAAAGCATACTTCAGCAGATAAAAGTTTTAAAGGATCAAAAATCAAACAATGAAAATAGCAAGAAGAATTATAAAAATAATATTGTAAATGTTAATATTTACAACTTTGAACCTGCATATAAAAAGGCAGAAAGGTTAATTTTAAATCTATGCATTAAAGATATTGAGCTTTTTAAATTTATTAGCGAAAAAATAAGTCCTTCTGAGTTTGTGACAAATGAATATAAGATATCGGCAGAATATATATTTGATAAGTGCAGCAGAGGGGAAAAAATAAATTCTAATGAGTTGCTTTTGAAATTCGAAAATAATGATGATATTAATAACATATCTTCTATTTTTATAGAGTATGAATTTAATGAGGATCTATATAAGCTTGCTGATGATTATATTAAGACGATTAAAAAATATAACATTGAAAACAAGATAAATGAGTTAACTATTAACATAAAAAAATATGAAGAAGCTAATGATATAGAAAAATCTGCTGCTTTATCTCAAGAACTAATTAAACTCAGAAAACAGCTTAATTTATTGTAATCCTTTTAAAGGAGGTTGTACGATTGAAAAAAGAAAACAGCAGTGCAAGGATGAATATTGTAAAACAATTAATTGACAAAGGCAAAAAAGCAGGCATTTTAACATATAAGGAAATAATGGATGCTTTAGAGGATGTGGACTTATCTCCTGAACAGATTGAAAAAGTATATGAAATTCTTGAGTCTATGAATATTGAAGTTATAAATGATGAAGAGGATTTTAATCCTGAACAGATACTTGAAGAGGATTTAGATTTAACGCTACCTGAAGGTATAAGTATTGATGACCCTGTAAGGATGTATCTTAAGGAGATAGGTAAAGTTCCACTGCTTTCGGCAGAAGAAGAAATTGAACTTGCAAAGAGAATAGAGCAGGGGGATCAGGAAGCAAAGAAAAAGCTTGCTGAAGCTAATTTAAGACTTGTTGTTAGTATTGCAAAACGATATGTTGGCAGAGGTATGTTATTCTTAGATTTAATTCAAGAAGGTAATCTGGGGCTTTTAAAGGCTGTTGAAAAGTTTGACTTTAGCAAAGGGTTTAAGTTTTCTACCTATGCAACTTGGTGGATAAGACAGGCAATAACAAGAGCCATAGCTGATCAGGCAAGGACTATAAGGATTCCTGTTCATATGGTAGAAACTATTAATAAGCTTATAAGGGTTTCTAGAACTTTACTTCAGGAGCTTGGAAGGGAGCCTACTGCTGAAGAAATTGCAAAGGAAATGAATATGGAAGTAGATAAGGTCAGGGAAATAATGAAAATTGCTCAAGAACCTGTATCTCTTGAAACGCCCATTGGTGAAGAAGAAGACAGCCATCTTGGTGATTTCATTCCAGATGAAGATGCTCCAGCTCCTGCTGAAGCTGCAGCATATACAATGCTTAAAGAACAGCTTATGGATGTTCTCGATACTTTAACGCCGAGGGAAGAAAAGGTTCTAAGGCTTCGTTTTGGACTTGATGATGGTAGAGCAAGGACTCTTGAAGAGGTTGGTAAGGAATTTAAAGTAACTAGGGAGAGAATAAGGCAAATAGAAGCAAAGGCTCTAAGAAAGTTAAGACATCCAAGCCGAAGCAAGAAATTGAAGGATTATCTTGATTAAATTTAATTTAAGGCTTACAAAAATGTAAGCCTTAAATATTTATTTAAAGGGGTGGTAGTATGGTTAATACAATATTGTTTGATCTTGATGGAACGCTTCTTCCATTTAAATGGGAAGAATTTGAAAAAGAATATTTTAATCAAGTGGTTTTAAAATTAAAAGATATATTAAGTCCGGAACAAACGATTAAATATTTATGGAAATCAACGATGGAAATGATATTAAATACAGATTTTGATAAGACAAATAAAGAAGTTTTTATGGAAAATTTTATAAAATTATCAGGCAAAGAAAGAGAGCAATTAGAATTTTTATTTGATGATTTTTATAAAAACGAGTATAGAACACTTTCAACTATATTTACTCCATCTGATTATATAATTGAATCGGTAAAAATATTAAAAGAAAAGGGATATAAATTAATAGTAGCTACAAATCCGATATTTCCAGAAGAAGCGCTAATACAGAGAGTAAACTGGGCTGGACTTGATGATAAGGATTTTATTTTAATAACTAGTTTTGAAAGAATGCATTATTGTAAACCTAATATAAAATATTATGAGGAGATACTAAAGATAATAGATAAAAAACCTCATGAGTGTATGATGATAGGAAATGATGTTGAAGAGGATCTTATAGCAGGTGAATTGGGAATTAAAACTTATTTAATTACTGATTATATGATTAATAAAAAAAATGTAAAGCCCAATGCAGATTTTATTGGTAATTATAAAGATTTTAATAATTTTGTTAAAAAACTAAAAGTAGTTATTAACGATAAAGAAGCTATGCAATGATGCTTTTTGGGAGGAGTTTATGAAATTATCAGAACGTCTTAATGGCATTGTTAATATGATACCAGAATGTAGATGCCTTGCAGATATAGGGACTGATCATGGTTTTATACCAATATATACGGTAATGAATAATATATGCGACAGGGCTATAGCTTCAGATATAAAAGAGGGACCATTAAAAGTAGCAAAAAAAAATATTGAACTTTATGGGCTTATTGATAAAATTGAACTAAGAAAAGGCTCTGGACTTAAGGTTTTAAGAAAAGATGAGGCAGATATAATAGTAATTGCAGGCATGGGAGGATATACCATAAGCTCATTGATTGATGATGAAATTGAAAAGGCTAAAAGTGTAAAATATTTAATACTTCAGCCGGCAAAATATCCTGAAGTTTTAAGAAAATATCTTTTTGCGTCAGGATTTAAAATCTATGATGAAGACCTTGTTAAAGATGATAATAAGTATTATCATATAATTAAGGTTACAGAAGGTTTAAATAATCTTTATGAAAAGGAAGCAGATTATTATTTAGGATTAAAACTTATAGAAAAGAGGCACCCCCTCCTAAAGGATTATATTAATTTTAAAATTAAGGAGTTTAATAAAATACTTAAAGAGTTATCTTTAGAAAATCAAAGCAAAAGATATAATGAAGTTCAAAATCTTATAAAGGAATTTGAGGATGTGATGAAATGTCTGTAATTTGTAGAGATATAATAAATAAAATAGAAGAAAAATATCCTTTAGAGCTTGCGGAAGATTTTGATAACTGCGGACTTATTATTGGAAACTTTGAAAAAATTATAAATAAAGTATTAGTATGCCTTGAGGTTACCCTTGATGTGGTTGAGGAAGCAAAAGAAAATGGGGTAGATATGATAATATCTCATCATCCTCTTATATTTAAGCCTATAAAAAGAATTACAAATGATAACTACCTACAAAGGATAATTCAAATTCTTATAAAGAATGATATAAATTTATATGCCTTACATACCAATTTTGATAACTCTATTGAAGGAATGAATTTTTTAATCGGAAGTATGCTGTCTCTTAAAGATGTAGAATTTCTTTCAGCAAATAAATCCCAAGAGCTTTATAAAATTGCAGTATACGCCCCTCAAACTCATGAAAATGATGTAAGGGAAGCTTTGTTTAATGCAGGCTGTGGTCATATAGGAAATTACAGCAGTTGTTCTTTTAATATGAAGGGTGCAGGTACTTTTATGCCCCTTGAAGGAACTTTACCCTATATTGGACAGCTAAATAAAATGGAGTATGTAGATGAGGTTAAAATAGAAACAATAGTTAGAAAAAATGATATTAAAAAGGCTGTGGAGAGCATGATAAAAGCACATCCCTATGAAGAAGTTGCCTATGATATTTATAAGCTTGAAAACAAATTATATCAGGGGTCAGGAATAGTTGGAGAAATTGAAGAAGAGATGGGATTTCTTGATTTTTGCAGTTATGTAAAAGAAAGATTAAATATACCCTATTTAAATGCTTCAGGAGATAAGAATAAGAAGATTAAAAAAATAGCTGTGGTTGGAGGAGCTGGATTTCAGTTTTATAAAGATGCAATCAAAAAAAGGTGTGATGTTCTTTTAACGGGAGATGTAAAACATCATGAAGCGATGGAAGCGACCTTTGAAGGACTAAATATAATCGATGGAGGACATTATTTTACAGAAGTTGTTGCTGTGCCATATATTGCAGATTATATAAAATCTTCTTTTGAAGTTGATTGTATAATTTCAAAAATCAATACAAATCCGTTTTATAAGGCGTAAGAATCGTTATAGATTTTTATGCCTTTTTTATAAAAATATTATGGAGTGTGATAAGTATGGATATTGATTTACTATTTGAGGTTTCAAAAATCGATGATGAAATTAAGTCCCTTGAAAAAAATAAAAATGTAAAGGAAATGGCAATAAAAATTAAAAGATATAGAGAAGAATACGAAAGATATAAAAAAGAATACGACGAAATAAGCGCAGATATAAATGAAATTGAATCTACAATTAATGAAATAACAGAGGAAATTGAAAGTATAGATTTTGATATTAAAAAGATTGAAGATAAACTTTATTCTACCAGCGATCTTAAAACTATAGATATGTGGCAAAAATCATTGGAACAAAAAAAATGTCAGGTATTTAAAAAGGAAGAAGAGGTTTATAATATTCTAGAAAGATTAGATAAAATTAAAAAGGATAAAGAAAAGATTTTGAATAAGGGAAAGGAGATTAAGAACAGCTATAATTTATTAAGAGAGGAATATATTAAGGTAACAAAGGAAATAAATATAAGGATGGAGGAATTAAATGAAAAAAGAGAACTGCTGATAGGAGAGATTAATGATTTAATAGTTCAAGAATACGAAAATATAAAGAATGTTAAAGGATATGGAATGAGAGTACTAAAAGGTGAAATATGTTCTGGTTGCGGAATGGACGTTCCTACTGTTATAATAAGTGAAGCGAAGAATAAAAGAAAGATTACAAAATGTCCTCATTGCGGAGTAATATTGTATATAGCAGATTAGTTTAAGGTATTATCTGCTAAAAAATATAGTAATTATATATTTACTTTTTTATAAAAATGTTATATTATTTAATCCTGTGGGTTATATGAAATAAATAAAGGGATAAACACTAGATTTAAAAGTTGAGAATAAAAGCTTAATATTGAGTAAGCCAGATGGTCGCTGCCGCATATGCGGGAGAGGAAAGTCCGAGCTCCATAG
>JAOADY010000138.1 GCA_026417075.1 Caloramator sp. | reverse complement strand
TTTATAAGATATTAGGAGGTTAATATGGGTAATATAATTTATATAAATCCTATAACAAGGATAAGTGGTTTTCTTGAAATAGAAGTTAAAATTGAAGGAAATCTAATAGTTGATGCTAAAAGCAGTGGAGTTTTATTCAGGGGATTTGAAAAAATGCTTATTGGTCGTTCTCCATTTGATGCTATTTATTTTACTGAAAGAATATGCGGTATCTGTTCAACAGCTCATTCTATGGCATCAGCCCTCTGCCTTGAAGATGCATTTAAAATTACACCAACCTTCAATAGCAATCTTTTAAGGAATATAATCCATGGATGCGAATTTATACAAAATCATATTAGACATTTTTATCAGTTCGTAATACCTGATTATGTAAAAGGACCTGATATTATTGGAAGCAGTTATTCAAATAATGATTACAGACTGCCTGAAAATTTAAGCTATAGAATAAATAAAAACTATATAGAATCCTTAACTTTTAGCAGAGCTGCCCATGAGATGTTAGCTGTACTTGGTGGAAAGGCTCCCCACAACCATGGAGTTTTTGTTGGAGGTATTACATGCAACATTGATTCTGCAAAACTTATAAAGCTTCAATCTCTTTTAAAATCAATTAAAACCTTTGTAAATACAAAAATGCTTGAAGATGTGTATATAATATCCCAATATTACAGTGACTATTTTAACATTGGTATTGGCTGCAAAAATCTTTTATCTTATGGACTTTTTGACTTTGATGATAAGTCTATATTCTACGTTTTGCCCTCTGTTTTAATAAATGGAATAAAATATCCCTTTGAAAAGAGCAACATAACTGAAAACGTTTTATATTCTTGGTATGATGCTCAAAGTAATAGCGTTCCCTTTGAAACTCCTCCGGAGGTTAATCATAATAAAAAAGATGCTTACAGCTTTGTTAAAGCTCCTCGCTATAAAGGCTATCCTATGGAAACAGGTCCTTTGGCAAGAATGTATCTATCTGGTAATTATGTTAGGGGAATATCTACAATGGACAGGATTGTTGCAAGAGCACTTGAGGCACAAAAGATTATAGATATTGTAGAAAATATGCTTAATATGGTAGAAATTCTACCATCTAATCAAGATGTATATGAAATACCAGATAGTGCAATTGGTTCTGGACTTATTGACACAACCCGCGGAAGCCTCGCCCATTATATTTCAATAAAAGATAAAAAGATTGAAAAATACGATATTATAACCCCTTCCACCTGGAATCTTTCAAGCAAAAGTGAAAACGGTACAAATGGAGCTGTTGAAAACGCACTTATGGGAACGTATATTAATGATCCATCATCCCCTGTTGAAATAGGAAGAATAGTTCGCTCCTTTGACCCTTGTATATCCTGTGCAACCCATGTAACATTTAAAGATAAAAGCCCTATTGATCTTATAATCGATATATTATGAGCATAAAACTGATAGCAATAGGAAATAAGTTTATGGGAGATGATGGAATTTCAATAATAGTAGCAGATAGAATAAAAAATAAATTAAAAGATATGAATATTGAAGTTATAATAGGAGAAACTGATTTTGATTATTGTCTTGATTTAATAGATAAAAATGATTATGTAATAATTATTGATTCAACATATTTTAATATTGATGCAGGAAGCATAACTGTTTTACCCTTAGATTCCTTATGTCAAAGTAAAAGTTTCTTCTTTTCTCACAGTTTAAACTTAATCGACTACTTATTTATATATAAGATCAACGGAATTTTTATAGGAATAGAGGCAGATAATATTGATTTTACCGATAAACTTAGCTCTAATCTTACTAAAAACATCGATAATATATGTAATAATGTATTAAAAATAGTAAAAAATATTAAGGGACTGTAGCACCAAGAATAAACACTGCAATATATTGTGCTGATTTTAAATTTATAAACAATATATTGTATACAATTCCTTAGTACGACAGCCCCTTTTAAATTTATCTTTCCACTCCCATAAAAAATAGTGCAACAGTTCCAGGGCCAGAATGAGAACCTACCACGGGACCAACGTTATTAATTATGAAGTCTTTAACTTCAAAATCCTTTAAAATCAATTCTTTAACATATAAAGCATCCTCAAGGCAGTCCCCATGACTTATTGTAATTACCTGATCTTTAGGGTTTGTTATTCTTTCTTTTAAACTATCTGCTAAAAATTTCAAGGATTTTTTCCTTCCTTTAACCTTTGCTATTGGAATAAGTCTCCCTTCCCTATCCACATGAAGAACAGGCTTAATATCAAGTATAGTTCCAAGGGTCGCTGCAAAACCTGAAACCCTTCCTCCTCTTCTTAAATGTCCTAAATCCTCAACAGTAAAATAATGATTTATTTTAAGCTTATTCTCCTCAACCCATTTTACAACCTCATCCTTTTTATATCCTTTTTTAAGCATTTCATTTGCATAATAAACCAAAAGCCCTTCTCCCAGGGAAGCACATTTACTGTCTATAACAGTAATATCTGCATCTTTATTTTGCTCCATAATATGCTCCCTTGCTGATAGAGCACTGCCCACTGTACCACTTAAAGCTGAGGAAAAACCAATATACAATATAGATTTGCCCTCATCTGTAAACTTTTTAAACACTTCCTCAAACCTATATGTATTAACTTGAGACGTTGTAGGCATCTCACCCTTCCTAACACCTTCATAAAATTCCTTATAACTTAAAGTCTTACCAAAATCATCGATATAATCCTTTCCCTTAAAATGGCATACAAGCCCAAGAGATATAATCCCATTTTCTTCAACATATTTTAGTGGCAAATCAGAACATGAATCAGTAATCAAAATAGTTTCCATCCAATCTTCTCCTATCTTTTTTATTAAATATTATACCAAATTTTTATATTAGTAAACTTATCTTATTAAAAAATTTTAAAAAATTGGGACAGTTCTTTACTTTAATAAATAAAGAACTATAGGGGACAGCCGCCAATGCCACAAGTGTCACCATTAAGGAACTATAGGAACTATAATAAAATGGTGACAGTTCTTTTTTATTTATTATATGAATAAAAATTCCACTTAAGGTAATACTAAGTATAAAAGTATTATCGGAGGTGGTTCTATGCCCAGAACTGCAAGAATCAAAAGTGAAGATAGTATATATCATATAATGATTAGAAGCGTGGGTGATACTATTCTTTTTAGAAATAATGAAGATAAAGATACTTTATTAGAAATTCTAAGACACTATAAAAATATTTTCCTATTTAAAATATACGCTTACTGTCTTATGGATACCCACGCTCACTTTCTCATAGATGCTAACGGTGCTGATGTTTCAAAGTTCATGCACAGCATAAACCAGTGTTATGCTCAATATTATAATAAAAAGTATGAAAGAAGAGGACACGTTTTTGCTGATAGATTTAAAAGTATAATAGTAGATAATGATGCTTATCTTGTTACTCTTTCAGGTTACATACACAAAAATCCAACTGATATAAAAAATTATAAAGACAATATCGAAAATTATCCTTATAGCAGCCTTGGAATATACCTTGGACTTAAAAAAGATACATACGGAATTGTTGATTCTTACTTTGTTTTAAGTCAGTTCAGCAATGATATTAAAAAAGCAAGAGAGCTTTATGTAAGGTTTATTGGAAAGTGTAACGACAAAAAGATGAAGGCTATTGTTGAATTTGAACATGATGGATCTGCGTACAGAAGCGAGAGAAAGATTCTTGTTAGGAACCTTTCACCTAATGCAGTACTTCAATTTTTAGCAAACTATTGTAAAAGTGTAACCCCTGATATATTTCATATAAAAGGTAAAAAAGGTGCAAAGGAGTTTAGGGGAGTTGCTATACTTCTTATGCGTTCACTGTGCAATATAAGCTATAAAGAGATATGTGCTCTTGCAGGAAACATCACCATATCCCAAGCAAGTAATCTTTGTAGCTTTGGATTTAACGTAATAAAAAGTAACAAAAAATATCAAAGCATAATAAAAGATTTGATAAATGCAGCAAACAGCTAAGATTTATGCTTTGATAAATATTAAATATTTTAGTTTTCATTATAAAAAGTATTAATAAATCTATTAAAATCTCCAAAAAATTCATGCCATGAAAATTTGGACAAGTTGCAAATGTCAAGTTATTATATTTAAATATCAATGTCAATTAAATAAAAATCATACTGAATCTTCATATCTTTTTTTATTTCAATATATTTTTTATTTTATTCCGTTTTTTATATAATTTTAAAAGGATAAAAAATATAAATAAAAATGAACCGTCCCTTAAACCAGTCCCTTAAACCAAAAATGTTAAACAATGTGTGCCATTAAAAAACTTAACAAAGAAATAAATAAGCTTGAAAGAATTCCTAAATATAATGGCTTAAGTCCTACCTTTTTCATCGATGCTATGCTCAAATCTAATCCTAATCCTGCCATAGCCAATGTCATTAAATATCCATCAATTTTAACCAGAAAATCTAATGTATTTTTAGGAATCTGAATTGTAGAATTTATTATAACTACAATAAGAAATAAAAGTACAAAATAAGGAATACTAATACTTTTTAAACTAAATTTGCTATTATCCTTTCTTGATGAAGCTATACTTAATATTATTGTAACAGGAATAATGAACAAAACCCTTGTTAATTTAACAATAGTAGCCTGAGTTCCTACGTCATTTGAAACTGCAAATCCTGCTGCAACAACTTGAGCAACTTCGTGTATTGAGGAACCTGTCCAAAGACTATATATTTGCTGATTAAGATTAAAAATTTTAAAAATAACAGGATATATAAACATAAATATAGTTCCAAAAATAGTTACAACTCCTATAGAATAGGCAATATCTTCTTCCTCTGATTTTATAATAGAATTTACAGCTGCAATAGCTGCAGCACCACATATAGATGTTCCTGTTGCAAGCAAAGTAGTTAAATTATCTTTTAGATTTAATTTCTTTCCAAGATATCTTGTAAACAGAATAGTGGATGTAGTTGAAATTAAAATAACAATTAAAGCCTTAGGCCCCATTTTTAAAATCTGTGTAAAACTAAGCTTAAACCCGAGCATAACTATTGCTATTCTAAGGACTTTTTTAGAGCAGAATTTAATTCCTCCTTCAAATTTTTCAGATACACCTACAGTGTTTTTTATCAAAGCTCCAAGTATAATTGCAATTATTAGTGTACTTAAATTTAACTTTTTTATTACCCATATATTTTGAAGCATATAAGTTATAACAGTTACAATTATACTTGCGACAACACCTAAAATTATTTTTTTATTCATAGCTTTTCACCTCCATCCCTATTTTAAATTGAAAATAACCATAAGTAAAATCACATTATATTATAATATTAATAACTAATTACTTATATACAATCAAAATTATATACATACTCAACAAAAGTATTTAAAAGATTTGAAAAGTATTTATCTTTATGATGTATAAAATAAAATTTTCTTTTTAAATCAACATCTTTTATTTTGAGCATTGATATAAGACCTAAGTTTAGCTCATCTTCAATACATTTTTTAGATATACACGATATACCAAGATTAGATATAACAGCTTTTTTTATAGCTTCTGTATTCCCAAGCTCAAAGGAAGTTTTATACTCTATATTATTTATATAAAATGCTCTTTCAAAAACTTCTCTTGTACCACTTCCAGCTTCCCTTAATATAAACTTCTCATTTTTTAAATCATCTTTATCTATATTAGAAAAGTTAGCTAATCTATGTTTTGAAGATACTACAACAACTAGCTCATCATCACAAAAGTCTTTAACTATTATCTCATCTGAATAAACCGGCCCCTCAACAAAGGCTATATCTATTTTGTTTTCTAACAACATATTTTCAATAAGTTTAGTATTTTCAATTACAATTGAAATTTCAACATCTTTGTATTTGTTTTTGAAACTTCCTATTATTTTAGGAAGAAGATATATTCCTATTGTCGTACTGGC
>JAOADY010000110.1 GCA_026417075.1 Caloramator sp. | reverse complement strand
CCAAGGGGTTTATCAACAATCTGAGCCTATGCAAATTGCATAGGCTTTACTTATACATCTTTGCAATTTCATAGTAATGTTTTGCGCTTTCTTTAATAGATTTTATTTCATCATTTGTAAGATTTCTAATTACCTTCGCAGGAGATCCAAAACATAAAGAGTTCGGTGGTATTATACTGTTTTGTGTTACAAGACTTCCTGCGCCTATTATTGAATTTTCTCCAATATGTGCTCCATTTAAGATAATACTTCCCATTCCTATAAGACAGTTATTTTCTATAGTACATCCATGAATTATGCAGTTATGGCCTATTGTAACTTCATCTTTAATAATTACAGAAAAATTTTTATCTGCATGTATAGTACAATTATCCTGTATATTTGTATATTTACCTATATTTATTTTTTCCACATCTCCTCTAAGTACAGCATTAAAAAATATACTGCTTTTCTCGTCAATTTCAACATCTCCTATTATCGTACAATTTTCTGCTATAAAGCAACTGTTGTTTATATTAGGATAGTTATTTTTAAATTTTATTATCATACTTTCACTCCTTTTTAATATAAACTACATTTTATTATATCAACATTTAAAGGTGCTATGAAGTAAAATCACAGCACCTTTAAAATTTAATATTTTTGTTCTGAAAGACGTTTGTAGTTTTCATATCTTTCTCTTGCATGTTCTTCTGCAGCTTTAAAAAGCTTTTCTGCAGTTTCTGGGAATACATTCATAAGTGATGAATATCTTATTTCTCCCTGTATAAATTCTTTGAAGGATTCTGTAGGCTCTTTAGAATCTAATATAAATGGATTTTTCCCTTCGAATTTTAACATAGGATTGTATCTGTATAGATGCCAGTAACCTGCTGCAACAGCTTTTTTCTCCTCTGCTATACTCGTTCCCATTCCCGATTTTATTCCATGGTTTATACATGGAGAATAAGCGATTATAAGGGATGGTCCTTTGTAGCTTTCAGCCTCTGCAATTGCTTTTATAGCCTGATTCATATTAGCACCAATGGCTATTTGTGCAACATAAACATATCCATAGCTCATTGCCATAAGCCCTAAATCCTTTTTCCTTATCTTCTTGCCTGACGCAGCAAACTTTGCAACTGCTGCCGTAGGTGTTGCCTTTGAAGACTGGCCTCCTGTATTTGAATAAACTTCTGTATCAAGTACCAGAACATTAACATCCTCTCCTGAGGCTAAAACGTGGTCTAATCCTCCAAAGCCTATATCATATGCCCATCCGTCTCCTCCTATTATCCATTGAGAACGCTTTACAAGAAAATCTTTTTTATCGATTATCTCCTTTATACTATCCTTTCCTGAATAGTTATGCTTTTGAAGCTCCTTTAATACGATTTCCGATGCTTTTTTAGACTTTTCCCCATCATCCATAACTTCAAGCCACATACGGAATGCTTCCTTTAGTCCATCGCTTATAGGCATATCGAGGGATTGCCTCATAATCTCTGCTATGTGTTCTCTTATCTGTTTTACTCCAAGATACATACCAAGACCAAACTCTGCATTATCTTCAAATAGAGAATTTGCCCATGCAGGACCTTTACCTTCAAAATTTACGGTATAAGGCGTCGACGGAGCACTTCCACTGTATATAGATGAACATCCTGTTGCGTTTGCAATCATCATCCTATCTCCAAAAAGCTGTGTTAGAAGTTTTACATACGGAGTTTCACCACATCCTGGACATGCCCCATTAAATTCAAACAAAGGCTTTGCAAATTGGCTTCCCTTTACAGTATACTTATCAACTCTATCCTCCTTTGGACGAATCGTAGTTGCAAATTCCCAATTTTCAGATTGAGCTTTAATCTGTTCATCTGCCATCTTCATTATAATAGCTTTACCCGGTGCAGGACATACATCTGCGCAGCTTCCGCAACCTGTGCAATCCAGAGGACTTACCTGTATTCTATACTCTAAACCTTCAAGTCCTTTCCCAATTGCAGGCTTTGTTGTGAAACTCTGCGGCTTTTTCTTTGATTCTTCTTCATCAAGAAGGAATGGTCTTATGGTTGCATGAGGACAAACATAGGCACATTGATTACACTGAATACATTTATCCATCTGCCATTCAGGAACCATTACTGCAATTCCACGCTTTTCGTAGGCAGCAGTACCATTAGGAAATGTTCCATCTTCTATTCCATTAAAAGCACTTACAGGAAGGTTATCGCCCTCAAGTCTTGCCATAGGTATCTGTATATTTTTTATAAAATCCGGAACATCTCCCATATCTCTAATTTCTTCATTTACAGCATCAGCCCATGAGCTTGGTACAGTAACTTTAACAAGGGCTTCTATTCCTTTATCAACAGCAGCACAATTCATATCAACAATTTTTTGTCCTTTTTTACCATAGGCTTTATTTATTGATTCCTTAAGATATTTTACCGCATCCTCAATAGGTATTACATTGGCAAGTTTGAAGAATGCAGACTGCATTATCATGTTTATTCTGTTTCCAAGTCCTATATCCCTTGCTATGGATACTGCATCTATAATATAAAAGTTTATATTATTTTTAGCGATATAGCTCTTTATATTTCCTGGAAGCTTTTCATCAAGCTCACTTACATTAAAAGGACAATTTAATACAAAAGTTCCTCCTTTTTTAAGACCTTTAAGTATATCGTAATGATATATAAAGGATACATTATGGCAGGCAATATAATCTGCATCATAAACAAGATAAGGAGACTTTATAGGCTTTTTACCAAATCTTAAATGGGATACAGTGGTGCCTCCGGATTTTTTGCTGTCATAGGAAAAATATGCCTGAGCATATAAATTTGTATTAT
Source organism: Caloramator sp. (assembly GCA_026417075.1). GTDB lineage: Bacteria > Bacillota > Clostridia > Clostridiales > Caloramatoraceae > Caloramator_B. Next base: position 15,636 of record JAOADY010000110.1, on the reverse strand, counting down.
CTCCAATTATTTTTACTGCACTCTTATTAGCGCCAACAGTTCCGTCTGAACCAAGTCCCCAGAATTTACAGCTTATTGTACCCTGAGGAGTTGTATCTATAATTTCTTTTTCACAAAGAGATGTATTTGTAACATCATCTTTAATTCCTATTGTAAAGGAATCTTTAGGAGTCGAACTCTTTAAATTATCAAATACAGAGAGAATCTGTGATGGTGTCGTATCCTTTGAGCCAAGACCATATCTGCCTCCAACTATTAAAGGCTTATTATCTTTTTTATAAAATACCTTTACAACATCAAGATACAATGGTTCTGCAACAGCTCCAGGTTCTTTTGTTCTATCAAGAACAGCAATTTTTTTAACATTTTTTGGAAGAACTTTAAAGAAGTAATCACAGCTGAAAGGTCTGTAAAGATGAACTTTAACACAGCCTACTTTCTCTCCCTTTGACATAAGATAATCTACAACTTCATCTATAGTATCGCAAACAGACCCCATCGCTACTATTACATTTTCTGCTTCATTATGACCATAATAATCAAAAGGATGGTAGGAATGACCGCTTATTTTTTCAAATTCTCTCATATAATGCTCTACTATATCAGCAGCAGCATTGTAGAATTTATTAGAAGCTTCTCTACCTTGGAAATATATATCAGGATTTTGAGCTGTTCCTCTTGTTACAGGATGCTCAGGACTTAAAGCCCTTTCTCTGAATTCTTTTATTGAATTATAATCTACTATATTTGAAAAATCCTCATTATCTAAAATTTCTATCTTTTGATATTCATGGGATGTTCTAAATCCATCAAAAAAGTGTATAAAAGGAATCCTTGATTTTATAGCACTCAAATGAGCAATACATCCCATATCATAGGCTTCCTGTACGCTCGATGATGCAAGAAGTGCTACTCCGCATTGACGGCATGCCATAACATCCTGATGGTCGCCAAAAATCGATAGTGCGTGAGCTGCAACTGCTCTTGCGCTTACATGCAAAACTCCTGGCAAAAGTTCTCCTGCCATTTTATAAAGATTTGGAATCATAAGAAGAAGTCCCTGAGATGCAGTATATGTAGTAGTTAGAGCTCCTGCCTGTAGCGATCCGTGCATTGCACCAGAAGCTCCTGCTTCTGACTGCATTTCAACAACTTTTACACATTGATTAAAAATATTTTTCATACCATGGGCAGACCATTCATCAACATTTTCTGCCATCGGCGAGGATGGCGTTATAGGATATATCGCTGCAACTTCTGTAAAGGTATAGGACGCACGTGCAGCTGCTTCATTGCCATCCATTGTCTTCATTTTCTTTGCCATGTTAATCCTCCTTTTCAAATACTAATATCAGTTTTATTATTTCTAATTGGAGGATAAACATACATATATTTTAAAATCACTATTTATTTTCAAATATTCGTTTATATATTATTTAAAAAAATTCTATTAAAACAAAAAAGCTGATAAATTCTATTAAACATAGAAATATCAGCCTAATAAAGATTTTTAAAAAGTTTAATATTAAACACTTATGCATAAATCAAATAAGAAATATAAATCTTTAAAGTTCCACTACCTGTTGATTCAATGTTTAGTCTATAGTATTTGCTATATATCTTTGGTATTATATATGAAACATTATTTGAAGGTATTTTCTTCGGGGAATCCTGTGTCCAAGTTATATTATCGGGACTGTATTGGTTTGAAACTGCAACCTCATAGCTACCTAAATTCTTAATAAATACTGTAGCTTGAATTAGATGACTAAAATCTATAGCTTGTGTTTTTACATTACCATCAATATAGTTCACTGTTGTTTCATAATCATAGTATTTTACTATACTCTGAAGCTGAGCAGGAGAAAAATCCAAACTATATGCTATTTCAAGTTTTGGAATCTTTAAATAATCTCTGTTATAAGCAGATCCAAATGTAAGCATATCTAATTTACACTCCTCGCCTTTAATCAAAAGACCTTTATTTATTAAAATTCCACTTCTCCATTTATTTACTATGTCTGTTAAATTAAATTCAATCCTCCCTTTCGTTTTATATATTAAATGATAATTTATTGATTTTGGAAAAATCTTTGGTTGAAAATCATAGGTAGTAAAATGCCCAAAATCATCTAGTATAGGATATATACCAACGCTGTACAAGGATGATGGATTTAATCTTTCAATAAGATAAAGATATAATTTTGCAGAGATGATTTTAAGATTCCAAGGAAGAGGAGATAAATCAAAATAAATGTAGCTTCTATAAATGCATTCATCCTTCCTCCCGCATTTAATTATTTCTTCTTTAAAATTTTTATCACTATAACAACTATTAATAGTAAGGCTTCTTTTTGAAATAAATTCCTCTAAAAGCACAAATACCACCTCTGCAAAATAAAGTTCATTCACGCTTTAAATAATAAATTAATTCACTTTTAGCTCTGTTAAATTCATTTTCAAGGTTTTCTATCATTTTATCAGGCGTATATTTTTTTGCAGTATTTATACCATTTATTCTAAGTTTTTTTCTAAGATAATTTGAATTTATTAAAGTCTTTAATTTGTATTTTAAATCTTTTACATTTCCTCTTTCATACATCAAACAGTTTTTATAATTCACTGCATACTCCTTAACCCCTTCATTGTCTGATGTAATAACACAGCAGCCTGATGCCATAGCTTCAACGGTTGAAAGTGAAAAAGATTCATAATATGAGCCAGATATATATATATCGCTTTGTCTGTATAGCCTCCCAAGTTCTTCTTGTGTAGGGCATATGCTATACTGTATGTTGAGTTTCCCATTATAATAAATTTTAGATGGAATTGTTGGAGAAGCCCAAAAAATTCTAAAGACATACCCTTCCTGTTTCAATTCATAAAGAGCTTTTATAATATCATCATGTCCTTTAAAATCTATAGAATCTGAGCCTACCATTAATATATTAATCGGAAAAGTATTCCTTCTTCTTTCAGGGAAAAAAATGCTCTCATCTACCGAATTGGGAATTATTAAAGACTTCCTTTGGAAAAGTTCTTTTATCTTTTTCTGCATTATACTTGAAACCGTTAGTATTTTTACTGGAAGATTATATGCTGTATAAGCAGCATTTCTTATTATAGGCTCAGCATCCTCCCAATTAAAGATATATGAATCTCCCTGAGACATATAATATTTTAATGGTGCTTTTACCATTAGCGCATCAACTATTAAGTCATAATATCCAGCAATAACTATATCACAGGGGGCAACAGCCCTATAAAGCTCAATATCTTCTTTTACCTGCCTATAGGTACAGTTTATATCAAACCATTGGGGTTTTGGAAGATGGCTATATAAAACTACCCTATGACCTTTTTTAGAAAGATAATTCGCTTGGCTTAAGAGTATTTTTAAGCCTCCAGTTATAAAATTATGGGGGAGAAGGTATGCTATTTCGTATTTATTTTTCATCTTTAAATATTCAATTTCTTTAACTTCATAATTTATATTTAAAATATCGAGTTTAGTTTTACATATCTCAATTCCTTCTTTGTCATCATCTAAAACTGATTTATTAATTTCCATTATCAAATCCCTATTTTTAAATTCTTCAGATAGTATATTAAGTCTTTTGATAAAATAATTTGAACGTATTTTATCATAATCAACCATTATTATATCTCCCCTCTATTAATACAATTATAGAGGAATTAAAAAACGTCATTGGAAGTATTTCAATCCTTTTTACCTTATAATTTTTAAAGTCTGAAGCTCTCCATACGCTTTTATGCTCTTCTAATTCATTATCAAGATACGCCTGCTTTGATGGAATTGCAGGTACGCATATTAAAAGATTTCTACATTTTTTTAACAGCGTCTTTATTATTTCTTCTCCTTCATTTTTATTAAAGTGTTCAAGCACATCTATCATAAGTATTAAATCATAATTATTTTTAAGACTTTTTACTTCTTCCTGTATAAATCCAAAATACACTTTGTTATATACATATTCATAAATTGGATTTTTATAATTTTTATATCCTTCAATTCCATCTATAATTACTTCCCATTTATTCTTTGAATATCTTTCACTTGAAATGTCGAGAACTTCTCTTAAAAGGACTCCATATTTCCCAAAACCTATACCAACATCAAGTACGCTTTTTGGATTTTGAGAAATCGCTATATCAAGTATAGTCGATATTTGTCCATAATAACTTGTAGGCATAAAATCACCTCTTAATATTTCTGATTTATTATATGACAATTTTTCATATATAAACACAATTTATAACATATTTTCATACAATATATAGCAGAAAGAGTATTATAAAATATTCTCTTTAATATAGAGGTGAAATATATGCCAAACAATATAATCTTTAATGAAACAGCTGAAGAGTTAAAGGCGCAGGTTTTTGGGTATAACGGTACTACTCTTCAATCCCTTCAGCTTGATGCTAGTGGAAATTTAAAAATCGGTGGAAGTGTAACCATATCTAATTCAGTAACCATTGTTGCTGAAAACTTAAACATCAGAGCTCTTTCAGGTGCTACCGACTCAGTTGCTGTATCAGGAACCGTAACTGTTGCAGGTACTGTAACCGTTGGAAACACTGTAACCGTTGTTGCTGAAAGCTTAAGTATTAGAGCTCTTTCTGCTAATACTGATACAGTTTCAATTGGAGGAGTAGTTAGTGTAATTAACACTGGAAACTCCTTTACTGAAAATAATGTTACCATAACTGATGTTGCCGGAACTGGAGTTACACTTACCTTCGACAGTTCACAGCAGACACTTTATTCATACTATGTAAAAAACAACGCTTCAAATACAATTCAAGTAAGGCTTCAAATTTCACCAACAGAAAATGATGATTACTTTATAAACGATCAGGCAGCTGCAACTGACCTAAGCCCTGGAAACGCTATAGTAATTGTTCCTAAATACTTTTTAAGATATACAAGGCTTTATTTTGATACTAGAACCTATACAGCTAACTTTGAAGCTTACTGTAACGGTCATGTATGATTCTGCCGGTTATCCGGCAGATACATAACTTTATGGGGGGATAAAATTGTCTATAAGTCTATGTATGATTGTTAAAAACGAAGAAGAAAATATAAAAAGATGCCTTGAAAGCATTTATGATATCGTTGATGAAATTATAATTGTTGATACAGGATCTACTGATAGAACCATTGATATTGCAAAAGAATATAATGCAAAAATTTATAATTTTCAGTGGAATGAAAATTTCAGCGACGCAAGGAATTTAAGCCTTGAAATGGCAAGCGGAGATTGGATACTTATAATGGATGCTGATGATGAATTTGAACGTGAAGATAAAGATAAACTTATAAATCTAACTAAAAACGAAAATGTAAATGCCTATTTTCTTCAAACTTTAAGCTATGTTGGAGAAAATAAAGGACTTGATATTATTATGAATCTTAATATAAGACTTATAAGAAATAAAATGGGTTATAGATTTAATGGTGCAATACACGAACAAATTAAACCCGGCGATATAGACAAAGATAGAAAAGATGCTATTAAAGTTGAAGATGTAAGGTTTTATCATTATGGATATTTAAACAAGACCGTAAAGGATAAAGATAAAAGAAAACGAAACATGGAAATAATAGAAAAGGAACTTAAAAAAGATCCCAACAACAGTTTTATGTACTTTAATATGGGTTGTGAATATTATGCCATGGGAGATTATAAAAAAGCATTGGAATACTATGAAGAATGTTATAAAAATTTTAATCCAAATATTGGATATAGTCCAAAACTTTTAATGAGAATGGCAACTTGCTATGACCAGCTTGGTATATATGAAAAGGAATTTTGGATGATTGAAACTGGCTTAAGGCTTTATCCAAATTTTACCGACCTTGAATTTTTAAAGGCAAACACATACTTTAATCTTCAAAAATATACTTTATCGATAAAATCATTAAATAAATGTATCACAATGGGAGACCCTCCATCCTATCTAAACTGCCTTGTAGGTGTCGGAACTTATAGACCTTATTTTCTTCTTTCAAGCATATACTATCTTAACGGAGATTTTGACGAATCTTACAAATGCTGTATCGAAACATTAAAAATACGTCCAAACTATATGGATGCATTTTATAGAATCGCTGATATATTATTTGAGCAAAATAAAGATATAAACGAAATAAAACAAAATCTTGAAAGTTTTTTTGGAGAAAAGCTCGATGCCATATCTTACATCACACTTTGTGATATTTTCTTTTCAAAGGGTAAATATAAAACAGCTTATGAATATATTTTAAAAGCTGAGAGTTTTTCTGAATATAAAGAAACTATATCATATTATAAAGGCATGTGCCTTTTTTATCAAAAGAATTTTTTGGATGCAAAGGAATGTTTTAAAGCTATAAAATCAGAAGACTTTTACAAAAAATCTATATATTATATCATGCTTTGTGATATGCTTACAGGAAATATGGCTGGAGCTTCAAAGATGCTTAAAAAAGCTGAAGAATTTGAAAGTAGCGATAAAATAACAATATATAAGGGCTTTCGCGATTTATTATTAAACAAAAAATGCAATGCTATAAGCAGTGATAAAAATGATTCCAAAAAATATTTAAGTTCAATATTTGAACTTTTATCTATACTTTTAAAGCTTCAAAGATTTGATGAATTTGAAAAAACCCTTGAAATGCTTAATTTAATAGAAAATGATGAAGTTCTTTTGCTTCTGTCAAAACTTTATTACAATAACGGATTTTATAAGCAGGCCTATAAGGAATTTACAAGATCAATTAAAATATTTGATAAAATAGATGTTGAAGGGCTTGATATGATGAGAAAATCGCTGATAATGATTAATAACGGCAAAAATAATTGTATTCGTTTATCTAATATATAAAGGTTTATAAGGAACATTTATGTAATTAAAGTTAATATTATAGAATTTATGTTTAAAGTATTAAAAAATAGCTAACTTTAGATTAAAAAAAGTCCATAATACTGCTAAAATCAATATAAAGCGAATTTTAGAAGCTCTTGCCTTGTTGACACAGAAAATTATAGAACTTTTGGTTGTTTGAGCGGAACGAGTTTCTAAAAGTTCTTAATTAGTGAAAAAGATTGGCTGTGCAGTATTATAGGACTTTAATTTTATCAAAAGATACTATCTTTAAAATATTCAATATTTTACTTTTTAACAAATCATATATTTACAATTTAATTTTCCAAGCTTTCATTTTTAAAGAAATATAATTATATAATCTTAATTCTTTGCTATCTCATCCCACTTTTTGCTCTTATATTTAAAGAAATAAAAACTCATACTCCCATCAAAAATCCACTGAATAGCAGTTACAACCCAGACGTAAACAACATTAAGCCTTAATACAAATATTACCAAATACATAAGAGGTATTCTAATTAACCAGCTTGATATTAAAGATACTTTAAAGGGAGTTTTTGTATCGCCGGCTCCTTTCATTGCTCCTGCTAGTATCATAGATATACCCATAAAAGGCTGCTCGATAGAAGCTACCATAAGGCAGCTACTTCCAAGAGAAATCGTTTCTTGCTCCTTTATAAATATTCTAATCAATAAATCAGGTATAGTTAAAAATAAAACGGAACATAAAAGCATTATTCCAGTACCAAAAAACATAGCTATATAGGCATATTCTCTTGCGTTTTTATAATCCTTAGCACCTATTCTTTGTCCGACAAGAGCCGTTGATGCCACGGCAAATCCCCATCCCGGCATAAAGGAAATGGACTCTATTGTTGTGGTAATTGTATTCGCAGCAAATGCCAAGGTTCCTATGTGCATTATAAAAGAAAGAGAAACAAGCCTGCTTACATTAAAAGCCGCTTCCTGCATTCCAGAAGGAATTGCAAGTTTTATTATCTTTGACATGTAATCTCTATTAATTTCCTTTAAATATTTAAGCTTAATTTTAAAATCAGAGTAATATCTATAATATATTGAAAGAAATATGAACCCTGTTATGTAAGCTGTAGTTGTAGCAACTGCTGAACCCATTATACCCATCTCTTTAAATCCTAATCTTCCATATATTAAAATCCAATCTAGAGATATTGTTATTATATTTATTATTACAGAAGCTATAAGAGGAATTACTGTATTCCCCGTTCCTCTAAGACCTGAATTTAAAATACTGCATATCATGTTAAAAAAAGCTCCAATTGATACTATTCTCATAAATCTGCTTCCATAATAGAGCACCTCGCCCTTTGCACCTGCAAGTAAAAGTATTTGTTTTGAAAAAGCTCCAAGTACAATTGCTAATATCCCTGCAACAATTCCTCCAATAACAAGACCTTGACTTAAGTACTTTTCAGCCTTATTCTTTTCTCCCGCTCCTGTCATCTGCGCGACCATAGTAGTAACACCAACGCTTATTCCAACTGCTATAAATATATTTGCAATCGTATATATAATCTCAGAGCTGAAGGATACAGAACTTACAGCAATATTTCCTCCATAATTTCCTACAAAGGCAGTATCTACAACCCATACCATCATATATAAAATCATTTCTCCAACAGCTGGCAGAGCAATCTTCAAAACTTCGCTGACTTTTTTCAAAAAAAACCCCCCTTTATAATGCTAGATATAGAATAACATGTAAGGAAATATTTTGGCAATTTTATCGATATTTAAAAACTTCTTTTAATATTGCCATAGGCTTCTTTTAAAATTTCTATGCCTTCTTTTATCTTACCTTCATCCGCACTAGCAAAACTTAATCTAAAATATTCTGTATCCCTTCCATCAATATAAAAAACTTTTCCTGGAGAAATTAAAAGCCCTTTTTGCTTTGCTTCACTGGCCAAAATTGTAGAATTGATATCTGTTTTTGAATAGATATGTATCCCTCCATTTGGTTCTTTGAACTGTATAAATGGAGCTTCTTTTTTTAAAGTATCAATTAAAACATCATATCGTTTTTTATATATATTCCACATTTTATCCAAATGATTTTTCCATTGTCCTTTTCTCAAAAACAAGTCAAAAGCTCTTTGAATAAGACTTGATGTAGATATATCAGTATTATATTTTACAGAGGATACCTTCTTTGTTATAGCAGAGGGTGTTATTAAAAATGCAAGTCTTATACCTGGCATGAATATCTTTGAAAAGCTTTTTAAATATATAACTCTGTCCTTTCCATCCATCGTCTTTATTGAAGTACTTTTTTCACCGTAAAACTTAAGTTCTGAAAGATAATCATCCTCCAAAATATAAGTATTATATTTTTGAGCAAGATAAAGAAGCTGAAGTTTTTTAGCATTGCTATAGGATATACCAGTAGGATTATGATAGTTTGACATTATATATATAAGTTTTGGATTGCAGGATTTTAAAACTGTTTCAAGTTCCTTTATATTAATTCCATCCTCATCGATTGGAACTTCTATAATGCTTGCACCCCTTGATTTAAATGCAGCAACAGCCCCTGTATATGTAGGACTTTCAACTACAATAGTATCATTAAAACCAAGTAATGACTTTGATATTATATCGATTCCCTGCTGTGCCCCTGATATTACATGTATATTATTAAAATCGCAGGGGATGTTATTTCCTTTTAAATACTCTCTAATACTTTCCCTTAATGGATAATAACCCTGAGATTCCTGATATGCAAAAGCAAAACCTCTATCTCTTTCAAGAACTTCATTTAAAGCCTCCTTAAAATCATCAACAGGAAATAACTCTGGCTCAGGATTCATCGAAGATAGATTTATTTTAACTATTTCATTTGCCTTGTTTAATGTATTAAGCTCTATTTCATCATCAAATTTATTATCTTCAAAAGTTTTAATTCCTCTTACAAAGGTACCACTCCCAACCTTTGAATACACATATCCTTTTTGTTCAAGAAGTTTATATGCACTAACTATTGTAACGTTATTAACTTCAAGCCTTTTGGCAAATTCCCTGATTGGAGGAAGTTTTTCATCAGGTTTAAAAGCACCGTTTTCTATAAGATTCTTAATACCATCATAAACTTGAATATATAAAGGTTCCTCAGAGTTTTTATCTATTTCTATTGATTCATATATTTTCAAAATAACACCTGCCTTTATACTAAAATAGAGCTGTAAACAGCTCTATTTTCTCAAAAAGAATACCGATGTTGTACCGCTTCCTACATGGCTTCCAATTGCAGCACCTATCTCAGATATAACAAATTCTTTAACTCCAAAAGTTTTTTCTATTTCTTCTTTTATCTGCATACAAAGCTCTGTTTCACGGGCGAAGTTCATTCCTATAATCTGATTTTCTATTTCAAATCCTCTTTCCTTCATCGTATCTATAATCTTCTTAATTACAGCCTTTTCTCCTCTAACCTTATCATAGGGAACGATATAACCATCATCAAACTGCAAAATAGGTTTTACATTAAGTAAAGTCCCAATAACTGCCTGAGATGTTGAAATTCTTCCTCCTTTTTTGAGCATATCAAGATGTCCAACCGCAAATATATGCTCCATCCTGTCTCTCATATATATTACTCTATCGATTATTTCTTCTTTGCTTTTTCCTTGTTTAACCATAAGAGCTGCTTCTCTTACTATAAGGCCATAGCCTACAGAAGCACCCTTCGAATCTATAACAGTAATATTATCGCTTCCTATTAAATCCTTTGCAACGCAGGCTGACTGATAAGTACCGCTAAGTCTTGAAGAAAAACATATTGAAATTATATGATATCCTTCTTCTAAATACTTTTTGAATTCTTCATTAAATACTGAAGGAGGAATTTGAGATGTCTTAGGAAGTCCTTTGAAACTATCAAGTTTTTCATAAAATTCTTTTGTAGTTATCGTTACTCTATCCTTATACTCTTCATCTCCAAAATTAACAGTCATAGGTATCATATGTACCCCAAGTTCATTTAAATAATCTAAATCCAAATCACAGGCGCTATCTGCAAAAATTATTATTTTCTCCACACTTTCCCCTCCCCTACTTTTAAATAAAATTCATACATTTCTATTATACAACAAAAGAGTATTTTTAAAATAATAAATTAAAACAATTAACAATCTATTTATTATTCTATATAATAAACTATTTCATCGATTAAATATTCATCTCCATAGGTAGTGTATTGTCTTAATGATTCCTTAATAATTTTTCTCATACTTAAGTTTTCAAGTAGCAGACTTAAATCTCCATCTATATGCATAAAATCCTCATAGGATTTAATATCCTCAATTGAGCATGGCTCATTTTTTCTCATTAGATATTCAATTATAGGCTTTGAAATGTCTTCTATGCTAATCTCTATAAAGCTCTCTGCAAAATTTAAAATCCTTTGAATTTTATCTTGAACCGGCACATTAGAATTAAAATAATCAAACAGTTCATTTATTTCACTGCTCATACTAACTGCTAAGGACAAAATATCCTTATCAGTTATATGTCCCTTTAAGCTCATTAAAAGCCTTGCATAATTTTTTAATATTTCAAAGCTCCACTGATAGGAAGTCTCAATTTTTCCTACAGAATTATATTTTTTTGTATAATGAATACTCGTTAGAAGATTTGATAGTATCTCGATATTTCTAATATTTTTATCTTTATCTTTATAAAATTTAGCAGATAAATGAATCTTTTTTATATCGTCATCAATACAATATACAAGCCTTCCTGCAAAAAAGGCCTTATGAAAAGTCCCGCCCTTAAGTATATTATTATACGAATCAATAAACATATCTTTTGAAATATAATTTATATGTATAGGTACACCTAAAGCCTTACTGTAAATATTAAAAGCCTTACCCTTTTCTTTAGTAATAACTAAAAAATCTATGTCTGACTCCTGCCATATATCCCCATATATTATGCTCCCATAAACTACAACAGCAATAACACTGCTGTTTTTCTTTAATTTTTCCTCAACCTGTGAATATGCATCTTGGAATTCTCTAATGTTATACATTTTCCTCACCCCGCTTAATTTAAATTAAAATTTATTATAGCAAAATCAAAAATAAATTACAAATAAAGCCGGCATTAATTTTATGCCAGCCTATCCTTCTATATTACCTATATTTACAACTTCTTTATTGCCGCAATAGGGACAGAGGCAATAATGGGTGCAAATATTAGGAGGATCTCCATCATTTAAATCTGTAAGTCTATAGCTTAAATAGGGAGAATAATCGTCATAATAATTTTCAACTCTGTCAAGTATCTGCATTTTTGCCCCGCAAATACTACAATATTTATCATATTCATAAAATCCATTACATACAGGGCAAATGTACATTATTTCATCTCCTCTTTTTAATAAGCTTTATGATAACTATTATAATTATTATAACTACACCTATAATCAGTACTGTCTTTAATGGATTAAAGAAATATTTAACTTTTAAATAAGTATAAGGAAAAGTTAAAACATCTATCAGTCCAAATTTTTCTTTTTCACCAATTGAAAGAGCATATTTCCCTCCTCTGTCATAGGAATATACTGCTACATAATACTCTCCGCTTTTTGAAATTTCTCCTCTTATGCTTTGTGCTCTATAATAAGCAGTTTGTGTAAATTTTTCATAAAAATAATTTTCAGGTCCCGGCGGCAGGACAATCACCCCATAGCTTTCGGGTACTTTAAAAGGCAAATCTGCTTTTTCTTTTATACCTTCTCCTATTATTGCAATATAGGGCTTAAAATCTTCATTTCCTTTTATAACAGGAATTGTCATCTCAACATAAAAAGTATCTTTTTCCTTAGCATTAAACTTAATAAAATCAACATCTTCTTTTGTTTTAAGTTCTCCATAAACTGCATAAGAAATCTGGTAATTTGGCACTACTGCAGGATTTGCAAAGTTTAAATCCCTGTTTTCAAAAATAGGTTTATGAGCATAGGCTGGAGCAATAAAAATAATAATAAATAATACAGTAAAAATTACTATTTTTTTCTTCATATCAAACCTCAATCTATATTATTCATATAGATAATATATTCAATTCTTATTTTTTTCATACATCTGTTACACAAAAAAAGAAGTACTTTATATAAAAGGTACTTCTTATAAATAATGATTCTATAATAAATGTTGGGGCATAGCCCAAGCATATTTTTTAGCAAAAAAATATGCACCTGTTTTTAATGCTTGATAAAATTATATTAACCATAAAACTTACCTAAAAGGAGGCATCAAGCAAGTATAAATTAATAATTTTATCAAAAAATTATTTGGCTTTAAAGGCGTTAGTATAACAAACATTATTAATAGTGAAAAATATCTTAAAATATTAATTTTTATTACATTATTATTAATTAGTTTTGCATATATTAACCAGTTGCCCTTTACATTGAACCTCAAAAGCTATGTTCTGTTACCTTGCAAGTCACCATATAAGGCCAGCCTAAACCAAGGCTACCACGCCTGTCCTCAATATAAAGGGTACTCTTTTTGCCAACCTTACATAGATTAAAGATGTATAGCCATGCTTTCGATTTCTCTACCTATTGTACGGCTTCCATAATATATTCTTTAATTTGTTCATCACATATTTTTTTCCGGCAGCATCTAAAGAGTAGCCTACAATAGACCGGCCGCTACTGTAGGATTTTTTTGCAACATGAAATTGCATTGAGACATGATAATAATAGGTTGATCTGTTCATACCTACTATTTTAAGAACCAAAGAAGCGTTATAGCCTTCATCTATATATTTCCTAACTATTTCTACCTTATCAGCTATAAATGGTTCGTTTTTAAAAGATTCTTTAGTATTGCTATCTCAAAATCCTTTTAACATAGAATTTTCTTTAATTTATCATTCTCATTCTCAACTTCTTTTATATAGTTTGGTGAATTAAAATCACTTGATTTTGGATCTCTTGTATATATTCAGCCACCTTTTTAGTAGTTTCAACGTTATAAAATGTTGAGGTAAATTTTTAAACTCTCCATTAAATTCTTTAACGTTTAGAAGAATAGAATTTTGCAATAAAAATTATGGGCTATTTCGGCATATTAAAACTTCCTTAATGCTAATTAATCTTTTTTTTCCTTATTGAAACATAAATAAATCCCTATAAATACATTGATTAATAAGAGTAGATAAATAATTTTAGGTATATATGAAAAAAAACTAATAAAATAATCACCTGTAAGTTGATCAATATACATAGATAATTGTGCTAATAAAATTACAAAACCCAAAAAAAATGTACAATAACATAATACAATTATTCCAATTATTTTTTCTTTTTTCAAACTAATCATCCTTTCTTTATTTTAAATTAATGGAATATATTGTATGATTTATTATAATGTGGTATATTACAATTATACTACATTTATAATAAGGAGTGGATAAGTTTATGAAAAAAATTTTTAAGAAGTTCTCCATATTATTATTATTTCTAATATGCATATATTCAATATACAAACCTTTTACAGTATTAGCTGAACCTAAAAAAGAAATTGTTGTTAATCCAAACCAATTATATGAGTATAAATGGGAAATTACAAATATAACTTATAAATATACTACATTTGGAGAATGGAGAATAGGTCCAACCGGATTAGGTCCAGCAACACTTGATATAAATTCAGGAATATCTATAAATAGAACATATACTAATTCAATTTCTGGTTCTTATCCTATTGGTAAAAGTTCTGTGGAATTATCTCTTGGTTGTGAAATTGGTGTTTCTCATTCTTATGCAACAAATTATAGTATTCAAATTGCAGAAGGAGAAAGAAAAACTATTATATTTAGACCAAAAATAAATGTGTATGAAATAAAACAAACATATTACAGATATCCTGTCGGAACAATAGGTTCTCCTGTTGCTTTAGATACAGCAACATGCACTGTATATGTTTTTCAAGATTGGGATTATAGTTGGAGATATGGTTATTGATATTTACAGCGTTATATAGCTTCATGTGCATGTAATTTATACGAGATACCCCTGATAAAATTACAGGTATAAAAAGGAGGTATCTATTATAGAAAGTACATCGGATAAACAATATTGGAAAAACATTTTAGAGAAATATTCTTCCTATGAAGGTTCATTAATTGATTTTTGCAGAGACAATAATAAGTAAACATCACCTGTATTATTATAAAAAGAAATTTAAAAATGAAAATAAGCCTATATTTCATGTGATAGAATTAAAACCTGCTCAAAATACAGATAATGTCCAAAACTATTAAGAAACTTAAGAGATATCGTCGTAATATCTGTTGTAAAAGATTTTATGAAACTATTGATTCCTACCCCGTTATCACAGAATTACAAACAGATTATCTATGTATGTTATTAATAAATTATCAAGTAATTATAGTATGTCAAGCATTGCTAAAAAGGTTAATTTATCTACTAATACTATTAAAGGATTTAATAATAAAATTAAAGTTATTAAAAGAATTGCCTTTGGCTATAAAAATTTTGATAGATTTAGAAAATAAAAGAAGTACTTTATATAAAAAGTACTTCAGATTGTTGATAAACCCCTTGGTTTCAAAAATCAAGGGGTTTATTTATGCGATAGCATATAAATTTTCAAAATAAATTTCTAATTTTAATATAAATATTTTATTAATATTCCTAAAAAATAAAAGGGATAGTACCCT